>JASHUQ010000055.1 GCA_030039935.1 Microcaldota archaeon | reverse complement strand
TGATATAAAGTAGAAATTATATCTACTATCGCACGCATAACGTATCGGAGTGCACCATATTTCGCCTTCTAGATCAGATGTTGACAAAAAGAGCAAATCGTTATTATTGATTATCTTTTTAGCCTTTGCTTCTGCTTCTTTTACGTTCAAGAAATCATCCAAGCATTTCCAGGAATTCTGGGTCTTCAAGGTATTTTATAAGCGCGTTTCCTAGCTTCACCGCCTCCGCCCCGTCGACTACCCTATGATCGAAAGTTATGGTGAATGGAAGCACCTTTCCCATTATGGGCTTTCCATTGTCATCAAATACCCAGTCCCTTATAGAAAGAACTCCTATTATCGCAACATCTGGCGGATTTATCATTGGAACAGCGAGGAACCCTCCTCCCAAGCTTCCTATATTCGTTATTGTGATTGAGGTGTCCTTCATTTCTTCTATTGTTATCGTCTTGTCTTTTACCTTTTTGCCAAGATCCTGTATCTCCTTTGCAATCTGTGTTATGCTCTTCTTGTCCGCATTCCTTATCACTATTACCTTTAATCCGTCATCCGATTCTGCAGCAAGCCCTATGTTGTAGTATCTCTTTACTATTATTTCTTGCTTGTCTCTGTCATAGCTTGCGTTGAAGTGGGGATTCTCCTTCAACGCCTGTACGAGTGCCTTTATTATGAATGGAAGGAAAGTTAGATGAACATCCATATCTTTCATTTTCTGCTTTTCCTTGCTTACCAGGTTCCAAAGCTCTGTAGCGTTGATCAGGTCCATGTGCGTAGCCCTTGGTATTTTCCAAGACTCTTCCATGTTCTTTGCGATAGCCCTTCTTGTCATTGACATAGGCTCCCTTTCCACCTCTTCATTGTGCTTTTCCTCCAAAACTTCAGAATATTTCTGCGATGGGGCGGCCTGTTTTGCAGATTGCGATGCTATTGACCTTATGTCATTCTCTAGTATTCTTCCGTTTGGCCCTGTTCCAACTGCTTTGCTTATATCAACATTCAAATCGTGCGCAAGCTTCCTTACCGATGGGGTTGCGATTACCTCTTTCTGTGCTTGAGGCTGTGATACTTGTATTGTTCTTGGCGCAACAGATTTTGGCACTGGGACAACAGGAGCCGCTGACACGTTTTTGAGCTCGTCGCTAGTTCCTATATATGCTAGAGTGTCCCCTATGTGAAGAATCGATCCCTCTTTTATGCTTATTTTTATTATCCCTGTTATAGGAGAAGGAACATTGACTATTGCCTTGTCTGTTTCTACTTGGACAACAGACTGGTCCTCCTTTACATTGTCTCCATCCTTTACAAGCCACTTCTGGATTTTACCTTCTGTTATACCCTCTCCCACGTCAACGAATCTTATGTCCTTCATTTTCACACCGACAAAAGCTTGTCTATCGCCTTTGACACCTTTATCTCATTTGGCACATAATACTGCTCATCAGCTGGGAACGGATATGGAAGGCTTGGCGCGCCAACTCTTATTATAGGCGCATCCAGCTCGAACATCGCCTTCTCGGCTATCCTTGCAGATATCTCTGCGCCTACTCCAAAACTTAGTGGCGCTTCATGCACGACAATCACCTTTCCAGTTTTCTTTGCAGAATCAATTATTGTTTTCTCATCAAGAGGGTTTATCGTCCTTAGATCAACGATTTGCGCAGAAAGATTCCTCTTTTCCACAACGTTCTTTACCACTTGCACCATTGTTCCGTAGGTTATTATTGTAAGGTCGTTTCCCTCTTTTATCACATTTGCCTTTCCGAATGGAACTTCATACATGTCTTCTGGCACTTCCTGCTTAAACAATCTGTACAGTTTTGTAGGCTCAAGAAAAACAACAGGGTCTTTTCCATGAGCGGCACTTATCATCAATCCCTTTGCATCGTATGGATTCGACGGCTCAACAACTATAAGGCCTCCAATGTGTGCATATTCAACTTCCGGGCTTTCCGAATGATGCTCCAATGTTCTAACTCCTCCGCTTACCGGAGTCCTCATTATCATTGGTAAAGTTATTGCTGATCTTGTCCTGCTTCTGTATCTTGCTGCATGGTTCACTATCTGCGAGAATGCAAGGTACATGAAACCGGCGAACTGGAGCTCTGGAACAGGGAGCAATCCTTCTATCGCCATTCCTATTGCGGTGCCCACTATGCTCGATTCTGCCAAAGGTGTATCAATCACCCTGTTTTCTCCGTATTTTGCAAGAAGGCCATCTGTAACTCTGAAAACTCCTCCATCTTTTGCAACATCCTCTCCCAATATCACCATTTTTTCATTCTCGTGCATAGCAAGGTCAAGAGCATTGTTCAATGCAGATACCATATTCATTTGCATAATACCACATCACTGCCAGAAGTTTGATGAAATCGCTTCATCCTCCTCCTCTTTCAATACATCTGGCATAAAGCTGTAAACATTCTCGAACATCGCTTTTGGATCCATTCTGAACGCTTCTGCCTTTGCAACCGCATCATCCACCAATTTGCTGTTTTGATCATTCATCTGCTGCTCTAGAGAGTCATTCCATAGATTCTTTCTATTGAGATATTTCCTAACTCGCAGTATCGGATCCTTTGGCTTCCATGCCTCTACTTCTGAATCCGATCTGTATTTTGTAGGATCATCTGCTGTTGTGTGCATGCTCATCCTGTATGTAACGCATTCTATTACTGTTGGACCATTCCTTGCATTGCTTATCGCATCTGCTGTTGCCTTGTATACTGCGATGACATCATTCCCATCTACTTGTATGCACGGCACCCCACCCGCTATTGCCTTCTGTGCCAGTGTCTCTGCAGCTGACTGCCTTTTCCTTGGAACAGATATAGCCCACTGGTTGTTTTCTATTATGAGAACTAGAGGAACCTTGAAAAGCCCAGCAAAGTTTATTGTTTCGTAGAAATCCCCCTCTGATGTTCCCCCATCTCCCACATATGTTATAACAGCGCTGTCCTCTTTTTTGAACTTCTTTGCATATGCGATGCCTGCGGCATGCGGGAGCTGTGTAGAGACTGGAACAATCTCTGGGGTTGCGCCAACATTCTCTGTCTTTGAAACACCATCTTCAAAACCTCTTGCGTATATGAAAAATTTGTCAAGAGGCAGTCCCCTTACAATATAGACACCGTGCTGCCTGAATGTCGGGACAAAGAAGTCGTTTTTGCGCATTGCGCAGGCGCTTCCAATCTGTGTTGCCTCTTCTCCTACAAGGGGCCCGTATGTAACAGCCCTTCCTTGTCTCTGCATGCTCAGCGTCTTAGCATCCATGGCCCTTGCAAGGCACATGAACTTGTACATTTCTATTATTTTCCTGTCGTCCAGCTCCTTTGGAAGCAGCTGTGCATCTACATTCCCATTTTCATCGAGTATTTGCAGATAATTAACACTAGCCTCGTAAACCTTCTTTATCAGAGAACCACAATCTGCTTTCACAACAAAGCAATATATAAACTTCCATTGACTACTAATTGGTTGTATGGCAATAGAACATTACAAGATGTTCATTGATGGGAAATGGGTAGAATCAAGCTCAGGACAGGCATTCGATGTAATAAACCCTGCTACAGAAGAGGTAATCGCAAAGGTCCCCCTTGGAACAAGAGATGATGCAAGGCATGCGATAGACTCAGCAAGAAAGGCTTTCGACTCTGGGGTTTGGCCTGATAAGACACCTATGGAAAGGTCAAACATATTATGGTCCATTGCTGAAATAGTGGAAAAGAACTCGCTGCGGCTCGCACAGCTCGAATCGAAGAATGTAGGCAAGACTATAAAATATGCAAGGGATTCAGATCTTCCATTTATAATAGACAATCTCAAGTTCTTCTCAGGAGCAATACGCAACATGGAGGGAAGAGCGGCAATGAACTATTCTGGAATGGGATTAAGTGTCATAAAAAGGGAGCCTATCGGAGTTGTTTCAGCGATAATACCATGGAATTATCCACTTTACATTGCAATTTGGAAGATTGCACCTGCTTTGGCAGCGGGAAACACGCTTGTGATCAAGCCCGCATCCTATACTCCGATAACTCTTCTTGAATTTGCGAAGCTCACAGAAAAGATTCTTCCGAAAGGGGTATTCAATGTGGTTACTGGACCTGGAGAGACAATAGGCACCGAGCTCGCATCAAACAGCAAGGTTGATATGGTAGCAGTAACAGGGGATATCAGCACTGGAAAGAAGATAATGCAGATGGCATCATCTAATGTCAAGAAAGTCCATCTAGAACTAGGAGGAAAGGCTCCGTTCATAGTCCTTCCAGATGCATCTATAGATGCTGCTACAGAGGGAGCCATTGTGAGCGCGTTCTGGAACACTGCACAGGACTGCACTGCCTCTACAAGAGTTTATGTGCATGAATCTATTCATAACAAATTCGTTGAAACTCTTGTAAAGAAGGCCAAAAAGATAAGGATTGGGGATCCGAGCAATGAGAGCACAGACATGGGTCCATTGGTCTCCGCAAAGCAGAGAGACAGAACAGAGCAGTATGTAAAACTTGGGATAAAGGAGGGGGCGAAGCTCGCTTTTGGAGGGAATAGACCCAAGGGAATAAAGAGGGGGTTCTACTTTGAGCCTACAATATTCACGAATGTTGAACAAAAGATGAGGATATGCCAGGAAGAGATATTCGGGCCTGTTCTTTCTGTAATGAAGTACAAGACAATTGATGAGGCTGTGGAAAAGGCAAACGATGTTGTATACGGGCTTGCCGCTTCTGTATGGGGCAAGGATATCACACAGCTAACAAACATAGCAAACAGGCTAAGATTCGGCGAAGTCTGGATAAACGAACACGGAGTTCTTGTTAGCGAGATGCCGCACGGAGGATACAAGCAAAGCGGATTCGGAAAGGATTTGTCAATCTATTCACTTGAAGAATACACACAGATAAAGCACATCTACATAGACACAACCGGACTTGCAAGGAAGCCGTGGTACTATGTCGTTTATGGGGATAAGGGCTAGTTACTTCCTCCAAGATCGTTCAAAGAGTCGAGCTCATTTTGAAGCGACCGCACTTTGGCATCCTGCGCTGGAGTCCTTTTTCCCATTGGGGGCATTACGCTTAATTCCATGTAAATTTCACTTGTCCTGCTGCGTTCAAAGAATGATTCTGGGCTATGCTCTGTCTGTATATGTAAACTTGGCGCGCTAGGAGTGATGTTTGGAGTAGATGAATAGTCATTTGCCTTTGCATATGCGCCCCACGCTATTAACCCTGCTCCTGTAGCCATGAGCCCCGCCACAGTTCCTATGACATCACCAATATGCGATCCCTTACTATCTTCAAAATAGCTTTGTACTCCTATCAAACCAGTACTTACAAGTAAGATGCCACTAGCTATGCGTACACTTCCGGTTCCTCTGGTGCTGCCTCTCAGATATCTTCTATGATCAGAATCTCCGCTTTCAACTCTTGCATATTCATTGCATTTGCCTGGTTCGAGGTCAACGTTGTTTTTTGCCTTATTTATTAGCACTTCATCTCCCTCTGCTTATCTGATTGTTGTTCCCTATTATGGTGCCATTGAGGCCTGTTGAGTTTGCAAATACAGAATCGTAGTTTCCATACCCTCCGATATTGACGCTTCCTCCTGTTATATTTACAAAGTTGTAGTTTCCAATGACATAGATGTATGATTGTGCAATATTGCTTGAATACAATGTAATTCTGTTGTAGCTCCCCGTAATGTTAACAACTGTGTTGTTGCTTATTGTAAGAGTTTCATTCTGGTAGCTCCCAATAAGCTGAGCTGTCCTGTATTTTGCATTGCTCTGCTGGGAAACAGACCCGGCGCCCTTGCTGCTGTTGCTTGAGGAGTTTACATGTGGCGCTGATGATGGGCCTGATTGCGAAAATGTGGGAATAATGCTTTTGATAAGCGGATTTGAAGATGCAAGGTAGTAAAGAACAACAACCAGCACCAATATTGCTGCCAAAAGCGCTACACTCTTTTTAGATACCATGATATCTATTCCTAGTTCTGTAATAAAAAGATTTCCCTGGTTTGCGCTACATGTTGAACTGGCTCCAGAAATCCTTGTCCACCAAAAGATAGATTCCTAAAAGGAGGAGTATTATCCACCACATGGTAGCAATTATTGCCGATATAAGTGTTGGAAGCGTTGAAACATAGGGATGGTGTATTTGCAGTATCTGGGTGACTGTTATTTTCCATCTTGCGTTGCTTATTGCATCTATTATCTGCACTATTGAAGTTATTACGATGAGTATTGCAATTACCCTCTGCGCCTTGTCCGGCGTCACTATTCTTTTGCTCTTTTTCATTATTTCACAATATGAGAAGATGAATTACTTTTATACTATTCAAACACGAAATTATAAATAGATTAAACACTATCTTCTTTTGATTGCATGAAAATCCAGTCGGTAAACCCTGCAACAGAACAGGTCAACAAGGAATTCGAGACATTGACAAAAGAGGAGGTAATCAATGTAGCAAAGGATGTAAATGGGGCTTTCCCAGCTTGGAGCTCGTTGTCTGTGCAGGAAAGGGCTGGCTACATGAAAAGGCTTTCATCTGTTTTCAGGGAACATTCCGAAGAATATGGAAGACTCATAACAATGGAAATGGGCAAGCCCATAAACCAGGCAAAGTTCGAGCTTGAAAGATGCGCAAGGATGGCAGACACATATTCCGCAAACGCTGAAAAGTGGCTTGCAGACGAACCTGTCGAATTTGAAGCAAAGAGGGCGTTTGTCGCACACCAGCCTATCGGGACAGTTCTTGGAGTAATGCCATGGAACTTTCCTTTCACGCAGGTAATGAGATTTGCCATTCCGGTAATAACAGCCGGAAATACTGCGATACTTAGGCACTCGAATGTTGTTCCAATGTGCGCACTTGCCGCAGAAAACTGCTTCAGGCTCGCCGGTTTTCCAGAAAATGTTTTCAGGACAGTTATAACAGACCACGATGCTGTAAAGGCGCTTGTAAAAAGCAAATACATAAATGGCGTTTCGCTAACAGGAAGCGTTGATGCCGGAAGAATGATAGCGGCAATCGCAGCCAAAAGCATAAAGAAATTTGTACTAGAATTGGGGGGCAGCGATCCTTTCATAGTGCTCGATGACGCGGATCTTGAGCTTGCATGCAAGGGAGCAGTAAAAGGAAGGCTTACTAATTCAGGCCAGAGCTGCATTTGCTCAAAGAGGTTCATTGTTGTAAAGAGCATAGCTGATGAGTTTACAAGAAAGTTTGTAGAGCTTATGAAAATGCAGAAAGCCGGCAATCCGACAGATCCGAATGTTGAGGTAGGGCCTATGGCAAACAGGCAGCAATTGGAGATAATAGAAAGACAGGTGAACGAGCTTGTTGCAAAGGGCGCAAAGATTTTGTGTGGGGGAAAGAGAATTCAAGGCAAGGGATACTTCTTCGAGCCAACGGTGCTTGAAAATGTAGATGCAGCGTATGTTGCAAAGAACGAGCTTTTCGGGCCTGTTGCCCCCATAATAGTTGTTAAGAACGAAGACGCTGCGGTAAAAATCGCAAACAAAACATTTTATGGACTTGGGGCGACGGTTTGGACAAAGGACCTTGAAAAAGGAGAAAGAGCAGCAAGAAGAATAGAATCTGGCCTTGTATTTGTGAATGACACGACAAGAGCTGATCCAAGGCTTCCTTTTGGAGGGGTAAAGGAGTCCGGAATAGGAAGAGAATTGTCAAGATACGGGTTGCTTGAATTTACAAATACAAAATCGATTGTATTAAGCTAGCCTTTGCTTTTGCCAAGCTATAAATATTTTCGCTGAGATATATCTATGATAAGATGCCAACGAAGAGGAAGAAAAGCCCAACCCAAAAGGCTGCGGATGCGGCGTTCAAAGCGGGCCTGGCAGCAGTCAGCCTGGCGGCGCTCATGGTTCTTCTTAGAGTATAGCATTATATTCTATGTTTCTGAAAACTGACTTTCTATATTTTCCATAATTAGGCTGCAAAATTATCTTATAAGTATTTCTGAAAGAGCATCTTTATACTTTCGATTGGAAAAAAACAAACCATAATATTTTCTCCATTCGGGATCGTATCTTTCAACGAATTGGCTGATCGGTTTGCCTAATCTTCTGGCTTCTAGCAGATCATCTAATGCACCTTCTGATATGCCAAACAGGTAGAGGCTATCGCACATCTGTATTGCTCTTCTACAGAATTCCATACTCTTTTCCCTTCCTATAGTGCCCTTTTCATACCTCTCAATAGGAAAAGCCTGAAACGGATGAAACGGCGCATTGCCCTCTTTAGTTACGTGATCCATTATTTCGTTCATCTTGTAGCTAAGCCTTGCCGGAGTTGCGCAATAAACAAGCAAATTCATTAAATCATTATCAATTAAACTGCAAAAGGTATAATAAAACTACATATTTCTAATTAAACCACAAAGCACCGGCAACGCAAAATTTAAATAGGCTCCATGTAATTTTAGCGTATGGCAAAAGAGCTCAACATCAAAAAGTCAATGCAGCTGTTTTCTGATGCCCTCAAGGTAATGCCCGGAGGGGTGTCGTCAAACGCAAGGCTCTGGCAGACATCCTACTTTTGCCCTATATACACACCTTGCACTATATTTGCGAAAAGGGCATATGGATCGCACATCTGGGATGTAGATGGAAACAGGTACATAGACTTCAGGCTTGGTTTTGGGCCAGTCATCTTAGGCCATGGATATCCGTCTGTTACAAAGGAGGTGTCAACCGAGGCCAGAAAGGGGACAATATTCGCCCTTGACAACGAGCTCGAACTGTCCGTCTCAAAGAAACTTATTGATATGATTCCGTGTGCAGAAATGGTAAGGTTTTCTGTCACAGGAACGGAGGCCACAATGCATGCTATAAGAGCGGCAAGGGCATACACTGGAAAAGATGTGATTGTAAAATTTGAGGGGCATTATCATGGAGGATACGACTATATGCTATGGTCTACCAGTCCCCCATACGATACAAAGGTAAGGCCCTATAGGCAATCTATGGGAATCCCAGGAGTAATAAGAAACCTTGTCATGGTTGAAACCTGGAATAATTTTGAATCAATAGAAAACACGTTGAAGAAATACCACAAGAAGATTGCGGCAATAATAACAGAGCCAATAATGGGAAACGCAGCAGCGATCATGCCAAAGCCCGGCTATCTGAAGCATCTAAGAGAGATATGCGATAGATATGATGTTGTGCTTATCTTTGATGAGGTAAAAACCGGATTCAGAGTGTCAAGGGGAGGGGCGCAGGAATTCTTTGGAGTAAAGCCGCATATGGCAACGTTCGCAAAATCAATGAGCAACGGATATCCAATAAGCGCAATAGTGGGAGAAAAGGAGATAATGTCGTTGTTTGGGCCTGGCAAGCACAAGGTAACCCAGGGAGGAACATACGCAAGCAATCCGCTTTCGCTTACCGCGGCAAAGGCGACCCTCAATGTTCTAAAGAACAGGGAGGTATATGAAAAAATAAACGTTTACGGGAAAAGGCTCATGAGAGGGATAGAAAAAATACTTGACGGCAATAAAATAGAAAATGTTGTTCAGGGCCATCCGGCCATGTTCCAATACATAGCAACAAACAACAGGGACATAATCTACAATTACAAGGAACTTAAGTCAAACTATCATGCTGATCTGTATGCAAAGGTGCAGTACTGGCTCATGACAGAGGGGGTTCTCCTTGATGAGGATAATCAGGAATGCTTCTATACCTGTTTATCTCATGCAACAGAGAAAACGCTCAAGCCAACACTAGATGCGTTTGCAAAGTCCGTTGAAAAAGCATTGAATTCAAAGTTCAAGATGACACGGTTCAAGCTTGAGGGCACAGCAAAAATGGTAGCTCCAAAAGGAAATCCCGTCCAGCCGCAGGCGACATCATGAGTTTCTTGTGAACACCCTAATATTCCTTCTTTTGAGCGCTTTAAAGAACAATGCCGGATTAATGCACTGCTCTGGTGTAACAACTCCCTTTACTACTTCCTGTTTTTTTATTATCTCTTGAGCAATTATAGATGGAGGAACGCCGGTATCCCAAGAACCAGCCGGAATGTTGTGCCTCTTGTTTGTGAATGCCTGGCAGTAGACAACAAGTTTCTTTTGCTTTCCATTTTTCATTCCCCTTATCTCAACTCTAAGGAATTCCATGTCGTTTATTTTCACTTTGCTGGATGGCATGAACCTGTTGAGCAGCGCAACGGCCATGCTTCTTGGAACCATCTCTCTTTTGCCAACGATTATTGGGTTCTCGGAAGCAAATCCTGAGTCTATAAGGAACTTAACCTTTCTTACGAAATCCTCGTCCCACCCTCCCCTGAAACTGCACTCCCTTATTCCTTTTTCATGAAACACTCTTGGGAGGCTTGCCAGTTCAGAATGTATGGACAATCTGCATATTGCCTTTCCTAGAGGTTTTGGAAACCCTATATGCTTTGGATCGCTCAGTGGTTTTGCAAACATTATCCTTCCTTTTCTAAGAATTGGAGGATCCTTTGTGAATTCATCGAATACTGTTTGCATAGAGTATGGAACAACAAAAGGTTGATTGTACTGAGTGTAATCCTTGTCTGCAAAAGAGACATCAAGAGATGTTATTCTGTCGAACCTTCTTGCCCCGTATTCCGCGAGAATGTTTGTTATTCCAGGAGTTGAGCCGCATCCGAGTATTGCAACAAGCCCTTTTTTCTTGAATCCACTGTGCAGCTTAAGCTGCTTCTTTGTAGTCCAGTACAGCCCTCCAAGGTCTATGTAGTTCACATTGTTTTTCAAGGCCTGGCGCATTACTTCAATATTAGAATAGTAATTCGTAGCATTTATCAGAACGTCAGCATCCTTCAGTGCATTTTTCATCTGCATGTTATTTGCGGAGTTTGCTGCAGTTCCGACAACGTTTTTAAGATGGAATGAGTTTGCAAATGCAATCGCTTTGTCTCTGTTTCTTCCAGCAACAACTATTGTTCCCCTTTTGAAAGTTTCGGCAAGGTCTGTAACTATGATCTGGCCCATTTCCCCGTATCCGCCGAGCACGACTATTTTCATGGTAGTGCATCTCAGTAACAAATTAAAGCCTTTTCAATTCTGCGAAAAAATTATCTATATGGGCAATTGCCTCTTCAACGTTTCTATATTCTTTCAAAGTTATATTTGGGTTGCCGGCTACCATTGCGGAAAGCGAAACATTTTCGCTAGGTCTGTATAGACATAAAACTTTTTTGCTTTCTTCTGCCTTTGCAATCTCGTAACCTACGCCTATCGATGGTGTTGTCACCTCTATAACTGCCGTATCTGATTCTTGCAACATGGCCATATCGCTTCTGTATATCTCTTTTGTTGTCCCTTTGCTGCCCATGTGTGTTACAGATTGATCTCCA
>JASHUQ010000054.1 GCA_030039935.1 Microcaldota archaeon | reverse complement strand
GGAGAGCATCTGATAAGCGGAATGGGAGAGCTCCACCTTGAGACTGTTGAGACAAAGATAAAGGATGATTTCAAGATACCGATAACTACAAGCGCACCAATAGTCCTCTACCAGGAAACTATTGAGAGGAAGATTGGTCCTATTGAGGGAAAGAGCCCCAACAGGCACTCAAGGTTCTATGTAAATGTAGAGCCGCTTCCTGAAGGAGTGATGAAGGCACTAGAGGAAGGAGAAATAAAGGAGGGAAGGCCAAAAGGGCAGGCAGCTATAGAGGCAATGGTAAAAGCTGGACTTGACAGGGCAACTGCAAAGGAGATAGAGATAGTTACAAACAAGTGCATGCTTGCTGACACTACAAAAGGAGTCCAGTATATGAATGAGGTAATGGAGCTGTTGATAGATGGATTTAACGAGGCTGTGAACGAAGGGCCATTGGCAAGGGAGAAATGTTCTGGTGTACTGGTAAGCATAACAGACGCAACAATACACGAAGATCCAGTACATAGAGGACCGGCGCAGATTATGCCTGCAATAAGAAGGGCGATATGGGCAGGGCTTCTTACATCTGGTGTTGTGCTCCTTGAGCCGAAACAGAACTTCACAATCAACATACCGATAAACTACCTGAGTGACATTATTTCATTCCTTCAAGGAAGAAGAGGCCAGATAATAAACATAGAACAGGAGAGCGGGCAGGCCTCGATACTCGCGAAGATGCCAGTTGCAGAGGTCATAAAGGGATTCTCCAATGATCTTAGAGGAATGACGCAGGGAAGAGCGCTCTGGAGCATGGAGTATGCGGGATTTGAGAAAATGCCTACAACGCTGCAGAACCAGGTTGTAAAAGAGATAAGAAAGAGAAAAGGTCAGCCAGAAGAGATTCCAACGCCAGAACTATACATGGATTGATTTACCGTCAATTACAAAAGTTTTTTATAACTTTATTGGATATGCATAGATGAGATTATGGCCACCAAAGATATTACATTAGAAGATGCGGTTAGAATAAGACAGGATCCGGATTCATCACAGGAAGAAAGAGATGCTGCAGATGAGGTTTACTTTGAAAAGCTCGGCGAAGTTGTAGAACAAAATCCTATAGGATTCCCTCCGCCTAAATCCAGAACCGAACCAAATTCAACACAAGGGCCTACTGCTCCATAAAAAGCTTTAAATAGCTTAATAATCAAAGAGGTAACTACATTCTGTTCTTCTTGTATTGGCAAGCCTAATACTGAATGAAGGAAACCCTGACAGTGATAATATGGCAAAATCTTATGTAAAATTTGAGGTATCGAACGAGGTAGTGGCAAAAACCTACGAAGCACTGGGACTAGCAAAGCAGAGCGGCTCTGTAAGAAAGGGAGCCAATGAGGTAACAAAGAGCGTGGAAAGAGGACTAGCCTCTTTTGTTGTTATCGCAACTGATGTAGAGCCAGAAGAGGTTGTGATGCACATACCTACTCTTTGTGAACAGAAGAAAATAGCATACTCATTTGTTCCTAGCAAGATGGATCTAGGAAAGTCAATAGGGCTTACAGTTCCTTGCGCTGCAATAGCTGTAGAGAATCAGGGAAGCGCTGCGAATGCAATAAGGGATGTAGTTGGAAGGACAACAGGAACCGCACAGCATAAAACAGAGAGAAAGGATACCGCACAACAGGCACACCAGCAACAAAAGCCGCAGGCTGAAAAACCAAGGAGGGAAAAGCCTGTTGCCAAGCAACAGCAGGAAGCCCAAAAATAGGTATCAATATGTTTAGATACTTTCCAGAAACAGCATTTGAAAGGGAGCCGGAATTTCAATATGTAAAAACAATGTTTATGAGACTCCCTGAAAATGCAAAGACGAACTGCACCAGGTGCCGGGGACTAAGACCAAGCGAAGAGCTTGCAGCTTATGAGGTACCGCATTTTAGACAGGATTTTGTAAGCCATCCATATTCAGATGAAATGCCGAAACCCAGCTATGTGCTGCTATGCAGCGAATGCAACAGCACTGTAAGGCCAGTAAGGATATGCAACGGAAATGTTGAATATAGAAATTTAAACGAGGAAACATAATATGGCTGAGCAAGCGCAGGAGAACCAAAGGCAGCTTTCTGGTTACCTTGCAGAGATAGTAGAAATAAACATGAAGGCAAAGACAGGAATATACGGAGAAATATACTCTGTAAGCTGCAGGATACTAGAAGGAAAGGACAAGGGAAGAATAATAAGAAGGAACATGCTCGGCCCGGCTAGAGTTGGAGACATAATAAGACTGCCAGATACAAGCAGAGAGGCGAGGGAGATAAAGGTAAAGTAGTGGTATTATGAAATGCGCGTTCTGCTCAGAAGAGCTTCCAAAAGGAAGCGGAATAATGTATGTGTATAAAACGGGAAACATAGAGTATTATTGCAGCTCAAGATGCTACAAGAATGGCATCATACTCCACAGGAAGATAAACCCAAAGGAGATGCCAAGAACAAAGAAAGTGGAGGCAAAGGCAGAAGCAAAGAAGGGAAAGTGATCATCGCTGCCTCTTAGGCTCTTCCTTTTCAAAGAGCTCATCAAGGTCCAAATCTTCATTCTCCTTTATCTTCTTTGATATCCCCTGCTCGCTATATTCTGGAAAATCCACACCGCTAACAACAAGCATTACTTTCAACGAATCCTTCTGCATATCCGGGTCTATCCTTGCTCCCCACTTGAGAAGCGCATCGCTCTTTATCCTTCCAGATATATCCTGGAATACGCTCTCCGCCTCTCTAAGCGTAAGGCTCTCCCCGCCTACAATATTGACTAATGCACGGCTCGCATTTCCAAAGCTTGCATCGAGCAACGGGCTCTTTATAGCGTTCTCAAGTGCTATTGTTGCCCTGCTTATTCCATTATGGCCAGGAATTCCCTCTCCAGTTCCTATCACAGCATAGCCGGAGTCCTTTAGAACGCTTCTAAGGTCTGCGAAATCTATGTTCACCATTCCTGGTTTTGTAACCATTTCAACTATGCCTTTTGTAGCTCCAGCAAGAACTTCATCAGATACCCTGAAAGCCATGTTGAGCGGAAGATCCGGTGCAACAGAGAGAAGCTTGTTGTTGTGTATTATTATTGTGGTGTCTGTTACCTTCTTGAGCTTTGCAAGCCCTTCTAGTGCATTCCTCATCCTTGTTTTTCCTTCGCTAGTAAACGGAAGTGTGACTATTGCAACAGTTAGTGCTCCGGCCTCTTTTGCCTGGTGTGCAATCGTTGCAACAGAGCCTGTTCCTGTCCCTCCTCCCAATCCGCATGTCACAAATACAAGGTGTGCATCGGCTAGCATGTGCTTTATCTCGTCCTTGCTTTCTATGGCAGCCTCTTCCCCTACTCTTATATCGCTGCCAGCTCCCATCCCCCTGGTAATCTTCTTTCCAAGCAGAAGCTTTCTTTCAGCCTTTGTCTTCACAAGATGCGGTGCATCAGTATTCATCGCAATGAGCGTTGCTCCCTGTATTCCAATGCTTGAAAGCCGTGTTATTGTGTTGCTTCCGCTTCCTCCAGTTCCAATTACATATATCTTTGGCTTTGCGCTTTCAATGAAGCGTAATATCTCCTCATCATCTGGGCTGATCTCTGGCATAACACTACCGGTCGCTTTTATACATATTATCACAAAAAGGATAAAAAGCTATGCAAAACGCTGATTAAAATACAAGCAAAAGCTCAAAACAATTATATAACTTTTAAACAGAATGCAAAGGGGGAATGCCAGCTGCAAAGAAAAGGCCGTACATAGGTATTACTGGAATTGAGAGCGGCGATCAGGCCGAAAGCCTGATAAGAACTCATGAAAAATTTGGTGAAACTTCTCACATGCTTATGATAGCATCCCTTGTTTCTCATAAGACAATACTCGGAACAACACAAGGGAGTGTAAACATTCCACTGAGTTCCGTTAAATCAATATACAAATCTGTTGTGAGAAACGACAGTCCAGATGTCATGTTCGCTCTCCACTACAATGTAAAGAGCGTTAATGAGATAGGGCCAGAAATACAGGGACAGCAGAGGGCAGTCATAGAAAAACCTCTTTCAGAACAAATTGGAATACTAATTGGTCCTTTGTACAACGATTTTGTAAATACTGAAAAGGCGTTCCAGCTTGGACTTCAGCTCAACAGTGCATGGCCCGATCCAAAAGAGGTGGAGAAGATAAGGAAGAAGTATCCAAAACTGAGGATAATTCTCCAAGTGCAGGACTTCACAATGATAGGATCAAAGATAGGAAGATATGAGGGATTGGTTGATTACGTTCTTTTGGACTTGTCAAGAGGGAGAGGCCTTCTTCTTGACCCTACAGATTCTGTAATGGTTTCAAG
>JASHUQ010000053.1 GCA_030039935.1 Microcaldota archaeon | reverse complement strand
TATGCCTACTACAAGAACACATTCATACCGCTAAACTACACGTTCGAGATAAGCTCGAACAAAACAGTTGAGGTGGAGCTTCCTGTTGACAATGTCCAGATATTCACACAGAGTATTTTCAAGAAGCCAGTAAACGCAACTCTTTATCTGACTTTCAAGAACGGGTCGACGATGACCGAATATTCTGATGGAAACGCATACCTTTCAGACGTTCCTTACGGATATATTGACGGATATGGAAAATACCTTGGAGTCGCAGAGAGCATAAACGCGAATGGGGGCAGCAATGTTTCGCTCATATTCTTCACGCTCCCGGCTGTCCTGTTGCTAGCTGTGGTTATAATAGTGATGTTCCTATTTGTCATTCTGGAAAAATACGTAAGTGCAAAGAAATATAAAGATAGAAAAAGATAAAATAACATCTTCTTTTGACTGAGATAAATGCCAAATGTCTATGATATATTTCTATCGAAATACAAGCGCTACACTGCTATACAGGAGATAGCCATTCCGATTATATCAAAAGGCAACAACTGTATTGTGGTAGCGCCAACCGGCTCTGGGAAAACAGAGGCGGCGATACTTCCAGTTATAGACAATATTGTTAATTATGAAGACCAATCTGGAATAAAGGTTTTGTACATAACTCCGCTTAGAGCCCTAAACAGAGACATGATAAAGAGGCTGGAATGGATTTGCAAAGAATCCGGCATAACGATTTCTGTAAGGCACGGCGATACGACGCAGAGCGAAAGGAGAAAGCAGGCAAAATCGGCTCCGTGTGTTTTGATAACAACTCCAGAGACGCTCCAAAGCATCCTTCCTACAAAAACTTTTTCACAATATCTCAAAAATGTCAAATTTGTTATAATAGATGAGATACACGAGCTTTATTCGAACAAAAGGGGAGCACAGCTTTCCTTAGCAATGGAGAGATTGGCCTCTATAGCAGATTTCAAAAGGATAGGGCTCAGCGCAACAGTAGCAGACCCAGAAACTATAGGAAAGTTCCTTTGCAACAACAGGGAATTCAGGATTGCGATTTTACAGGCAAACAAGCAAATGGATCTAAAGATAGAGATACCAAAAGGCCAGCATGGAAATGCAAGGTCAAAAGAGCTTGCAGAGAGATTTGGACTTGATGAAAACGCCATAGCGAGGCTGAACTCCGTCTCGGAGAGCATAGAAAAATCAAGGTCTGCGCTAATTTTTGCTAATACAAGACAGGTGGTTGAGGCTCTTGGCAGCAGATTGCTTTACATTAACAAGATGCACGACTTTGGCGGAATAGGGGTCCACCATAGCTCCCTTGACAAGGACGAAAGAATAGACATAGAAAACAGGTTTAAGGATGGAAAGCTGAAGAGCATAATAGCAACAAGCTCGCTTGAGCTTGGAATAGATGTTGGAGAGATAGACTTAGTAGTGCAATACGGATCTCCAAGGCAGGCACTGAGGCTCGCCCAAAGGGTTGGGAGAAGCGGGCATTCGGAATCAGGAAGGGCTAACGGGATTGTAATAGCAATAGACGAAATTGACGCCATAGAGTCGATTTCCATATACGACAATCTGAAAAGAGGGGTGATGGAGAGCTTCAATGTCCATGAGAATGCACTTGACGTCCTTTGCCAGCAGATATGCGGGATAGCACTGGAGAGGAACAGATGCACTATAAATGATGTGCTTTCATTGATTGGGAAGTCTTTTGTATACAGAAATATTGGAAGAGAGGGGCTTTCTTCATTACTGGAATTTATGAGCATGCAGCATCTTGTCGGATTTGATGGAAACAACATAACATCCGGCACAAAAACTAGGATGTATTATTACGAGCATCTAAGTGTCATACCAGACACTAAAAGGCTGATTGTGAAGAGCATAGCAGACAACAAGATAATATCCTCTCTTGATGAAAGGTTCGTTGCAAGCAACCTTGAGGAGAGCACTGTATTCATAGTTAAGGGGTTGCCATGGAAAGTTGTCAGCATAGATGACAACGTTGTAAGCGTAGAGCCCAGCGATGATCTTGAGGCCGCGGTTCCTGATTGGACTGGAGAAGACATCCCTGTAAGTTATGATGTGGCTCACAATGTAATGAATGTGCTGAAAAATATTGATATTTCGCAGAGATTAAAGTGCCTGAACAAAAGTGATCTTCAGAAAATAAACAGTTTCTCAAAAGAACAGTTGAATATTGGCATATCTGACAAAGACACTGTATTGATAGAAAAGTTTGATGATTACAGAATAATTCATACGCCGATTGGAACGCTGGCAAACGAGGCGTTCGCAAGGCTGGTTGCGCATGTTATCGCTGCAAGGCTTGGCAGGAGCGTTAACATCAGAGTCTCTCCATATTTCATACTTGTTGAAATCGGATCAAAAGTAGATATAAAATCAATGCTAAGATCAATAAACACTGCAAATATTGCTGTCCTGTTTGAAGACTCGATAAAAGACACAGAGCTTTTCAGGTATAGGTTCATCACTGTTGCAAAGCTGTTCGGTGTTGTTGAAAAAGATGCAACAGTATCAAAATCTCTTGCAAAGAGGATAATGAATGTCATGAAAGGCACTCCAGTCTATAGCGAAACAATGAGGGAGCTAACCAACAACTATTTTGACATAAAAAGAGTAATTGCGCTTCTAGATGGAATGCACTCTGGTTCTATAAGAATAACAGAGGTCGAGAATGATGATCTTTCTCCGATATCAAGATCGATACTCAATATGGCTTACTACACGAGAGAGCTCATAATGCCGCTTGCGCCTAACAGGGAGCTTGTCAACTCTTTTTCAGAGTTCCTCTTGAAGAAAAGCGTGAAGCTCCTTTCAACATACTGTGGGTTCGCCTTTACAAGAAAGATATCAGAAATAAGGGACCTTGGCTCTATAAAGTGCCCCGCTTGCGGCAGCCCAATGATAGTAAGGTTCAGAGATGATTACGATGTTGTTATAAAGAAAAGGCTTGGCGGCAAAAAGCTCGGCGCAAAGGAGCAAAAAGTATTCAGAGAAATGCAAAAGGAGGAAAGCCTTTTTGTGTCTTATGGAGGAAAGGCCGCGGTTGCATTGTCAACATATGGAATTGGGCCTACTAGCGCAGCAAGGGCCCTTCTTATGTACAGAAACGAGGAAAGAATGTTCTTTACAGACCTTATAGAAGCGCAAAAGCAGTTCATTAGAACAAAGAAATACTGGTCTATCTAGCTAGGCTTTTTCCACATGAATGTCGTGCTCTTCTGGAACCACCCTATAGCTTGCGTTCTCGAAATGCATAGCGAGCTCTCTTCCCTTGTAGAAATTGTCAAGGAAAACTGCAAGGGCGGATACTGAAGAATGTGGCTGGCTGGAAATGCTAATATTAAAGTCGACAAGGCCGTAAAGGCTCTTTACCGACTCGCTCATTGTAATGACAAGTATTATGTTCTTGTATGTTTTCACAGCGTATTCGAGCTTTTTCATAGGAATTCCATATCTTGTAAGATACACCTTGATGTAGTTTTTCTTGGATCCAAGAAATGGCTTCCAGTCTGCAGAGAAATCAACAGAGAATTTTCCTCCCCATTTCTTATTTACGCTCTCGCAGTACTTTGTTAGCTTTGGGTCGGTCTTTCCCCTCATTGGCGAGAAGGTTATCGCTGACGCTCCAAATGCACGCGCTGTCAGGCACAAATTAAGATCAGTGTCATAGGTGCCCTTTCCAATTACTAATACCCATATCACCTACCCACTCTCAATCATTCTAATAGAATGGTTCAATTAATAAATATGCTTGAATTGTTTGTTTATCTTTAATCTCAAACAAGCTGCGCATCCACTACAGAGGCTCCTTTATCTACGCGCATCAGCCTTACGCCAGACGCGCTCCTTCCCGTCATCCTTATTGATGAAACTGGGAATTGTATGGACAGTCCTTTTGAGTTAATCAGGAGGATTTCTGAGTTGCTTGTAGCTTTAAGCGATTTAACAACCATTCCAGTTTTTTCCTTGACTTTCAGGTTTATCACCCCTTTTCCTCCTCTCTTTTGAAGCCGGTATTCGTTCAGCTCTGTTACCTTTCCGAACCCGTTCTCTGTTATTGTTGCTATTAGATCCGTATCCTTTGCCTGCAATACGTTTACAACATTGTCATCTCCGCTAAGCCTTATTCCCCTTACTCCGTGTGCGCCCCTGCCCATCGCCCTTACGTCGCTTTCATTAAATCTGAGCGCCTTGCCGTTCTTTGTAGCTATGAACAGCTGTGACTTCCCATCCGATATGCAGGTATCAGCGAGGGAGTCCCCCTGCGAGAGGGGCATTGCTATAATCCCGCTCGAGCGAGGCCTTGCGAACCTCTCTGCGCTTACCCTCTTTATTTTTCCTTTCTTTGTAACAAAGGTTATGAAGCTGCTCGCAAACGCCCTTGTATTCACAACCTTTTCAACAGATTCGTTTTCTGACAGGTTAACAAGGTTGACTGCGGCTTTTCCAATGCTGTACCTGCTTGCTTCGGGAACCTGCCACGCCTTGAGCCAGAACGCCTTTCCTTTGCTTGTAAGGACAAGAAGATGGTCTTTTGACATGCAGGAAATTATTTGCCTTACAAAGTCCCCCTCCCTTAGTTCTATTGCTATTACACCCTTGCCTCCCCTTCCCTGTGATCTGTAAATCTTTGTCGGCATCCTTTTCATGTATCCGTTTCTTGTAAGTATAACGGTTGTCTCTTCATCTGTAACAAGGTCTTCGGTTTGTATTTCTTCTATATCTGCATTTCTCTCAATTTTTGTCCTCCTGTCTCTTCCATATTTCTCCTTTATCTCCTTCGTCTCGTCTTTTATTATCTGCAATACCTTGTTCTCATTTGAAAGTATCTCGTTGAAGCTTTTTATGTTTCCTATAAGTTCCTTTTTCTCTGTATCCATGGACGAGCTTTCCAAACTTGTCAGCTTGCCAAGCTTCATGTCAAGTATCGCATTTGCCTGTTTTTCAGAAAGAGAATATTTGCTGATGAGGTTCGACCTTGCCTCTTTTGAGTCAGAGCTTTTCTTTATTATCGATACGACTTCGTTTATGTTCGCTGTAGCAATTAGCAGCCCTTCAACAATATGGAGCCTTTCCGTTGCAACATCAAGATCGTATTTTGTCCTTTTCTTTATTATATCAATTCTATGGTCAACAAATATTTTGATGAACTGCTTTAGGTTAAGTGTGACAAGGGCGTTGCCAAGCACAGCAATGTTCATAACAGGCATTGTTATTTGCAGCTGTGTATGCTTGTAGAGCGCATTTAGTATGGCGTCTGGATTTGCATCTTTCCTTAGCTCTATGACTATCCTTATTCCCTCCTTGCCGCTTTCGTCCCTGAGGTCGCTTATTCCCTGTATTATCTTGTTCCTTGCAAGCTCGGCAATCTTCTCAACAAGGGATGCTTTGTTTACAGTGTATGGTATTTCCCTGACTATTATTGCGTTC
>JASHUQ010000052.1 GCA_030039935.1 Microcaldota archaeon | reverse complement strand
TCATCTACAATCATTTTGACCAGCCCAGCAGATAGTTTTCTCCAAGATAATCCACGATTTTCCATTCTTTTATATATCTGCCATTAGTTCCATTGCCAAGTTTTACTATAGCGCCTTTGTTATTTAGTTCACGCAATACGCTCTCAGGTACTACACTATTTACTTTATTTGCAATGCTGAGCATATATCCTATCTTCCTTTTTGAAGAATCGCTTTCGAAAGAGTTTACATAATTAATAAATTCTTTCCATTCGTCCTTTTTTAACTCCATGTTATGAACTGCCTCTATGACTTTGCTATACCCACCAGCATATTCCGGAATATAAAAACAATCGTATATCGTCTTTGCTCTTGTAGATATTGTATATCCGTTATAATCCGTTATTCCTGCTGCCCTGTTTTTTATAGCGAGAGCGCGTACTTCAATTTCGCCGATCCTGCGCAGTCTCGATGTTGTGCGGGTAGCTACATACACGACATATGGGCGCTCTGCAATTGCATTGTAGATATACAAAGCAGATGAAAACGCCAGATATCCGTTATATAGATATGTTGCTACCTTGAAAATGTCGTCTATTCCAGCCTTTCCTGGCTCATTTAGATAATATGTTCCATTCTTGATTCTGATAAGCCATCCTTTTTTAACCATGTCAGCTAGCAGCCATCTCAGCGAGCCATAGTCATCAAAATTAAATCTTTTTATCATATCTATTGTGAATATCTTATTTTTGCTATTAGACAGTGTGAAATATATATCCTGCTCCTTTGGGGTCAATGCCTTTTTGTTTTTTAACATATAATAGTTATTGAATAGATAACTATTTATATTTATTTAACAACACGAAATACTAGATATCTATTTAACTAAGGCGTGCAACTTTACTTCTGAGCAAAAACAAAATACTGGCTAGCTTGGCCAGCACTTCGCCCATTCCGGTTCAGGAAGATCCTTGAAAAATTTGAATAGTGCAGCTCTTCTTTCTCTTGGCCCTTTAAGTGGTTCTACAAGCTTAACAAATATGTCTGCATACTTAAGAACTTTGTCAAACGACGTCTTGCTCCCGCGCTTCTTTGTCAATTCTAGCTCTTCTTTTAGAAACCCGACATCTCTTCCATAGTAATTTCCAAGATAGTATTCAATGAATATAGCCAAACCCTCATTATATTTTCCTCGTTTATTGCGCGTATCATGAAAGCCTAGTTTATTATAAACTAGCAATGTATGAATCCATTCGTGGAATAGCACATCCAATGATCCAGGAGAAATTGATTTTGACGCTTTGACTACAGGTGCATATCCCATAGTATTTGATTTTAACTTTTTTATCATTCCTTCCAGCATTCTCTTGTGCTTTGGGTTTTTCACAAGCTTTATGTAACCAAGAAGATAACCTTTATTTGCCACAACGCCTTTAGAATTTATGTTTATCCATTTAAGGTAAAACCTATCAAAGTTTTTGGCTCTTTGCACACCAGATTTGCCGAACTTGTTGTACAATGGGCTACCAGCAAGGTAGTTAATTATGTTTACCTCTCTTTGGGTTACCAAGTTCACCACAAATATTCTGGGATCAAATTTCAGGCCTAGGTAATCGGCCTTTCCCTTTATCTTCTTTAGTATCATTTCTTTTTTCTTCATCAGCTGCACCTATTTTTGCGCAAAAACAAGGTATGCTGTATGCCAGACTCCTTTTGTTGAAGGCCTTACTCCCTCCTTTCTTACGAGCATGTCCCTTGCTATTATTTCAAGTGTCTCAAGATACCTGAACCTGTTCTTGTCAAGAGTTGAAACGAATTTCTTTACCTGTTCCATGTGCGGAAGGTATCCGACCACATAGCCATTTTCTCTTAGGGCCTTGTATGCATTCTTGAGGGACTTGTCAGCATTTGGCATATCTATTGTTACAATATCCGCATCTTTTTCATCAATCTTCTTTGTTACGTCGGCTTTTTTCAGGATAAGGTTGTCCAGTCCCTCTATCTCCCTGTTCCTTTCTGCGATTTTCAGGAAATCCTCCCTTATATCATAGCTTGTCACTTGCCTGCATATCTTTGCAAGCGACACCGCAAGCCATCCGCTTCCAGTTCCGAAGTCCACGCATACGCTGTTTTTGTCAACTCCAGTATAAGCCACTATTATCCCTATGTCCTTTGGGAGTATGACCTGCGGTCCTCTTTTCAATCTTCTATAATGCTGAGGTATCATCATTGTGTTTCACCCTCTTCTTTGTTGCAACCCTCCTTGCTTTTTTGACGGTTTTAGGTTTTGCTTTTACCGCTGTTTTCTTCACCTGAACCTTCCCGGCTTCTTCTGCCTCTTTTTTGCTATCTGGCATTTTTTCCTCCTTCTTTTCTTCTATCTTTTCAACCTTTTGCTCTCCATAGCCTTTCCAGTCCTTCTTTGTTATGCAGTTTGGATCAAGGTCCATTTCAAACGGCCTTCTTCCTCTTCTTATTACCTTTATTATAGGAGTATGGCAGTGCTCACAAGCTTTTCCTGTAGGCTGAATCAGCGCCTTTTGCGGCAACGAGTATGTGTTTGTGCACTTTGGATAGTTTGCACAAGCAGCAAATGTTTTCCCTGCCCTTGACCTTCTTATTACAAGATTACCATTGTCTTT
>JASHUQ010000008.1 GCA_030039935.1 Microcaldota archaeon | reverse complement strand
TTCCTTCTATAATTCTATTGAAATCCACACCGCTTATCGGCGCTATGAAATCGTGCACAGTGTAAAACTTCTCCTCGCTCTTCCTTGATGAGAACTTCTCCAATCCTTGCACTACCGTGCTTCCCCTCGCCTCGTCGATCGTGAAAAGCGCATCAACAAACCTCTTTATCACTCCAACTCCTGGACTCAGCCTTCTGTTGCTCTCATAGTCGCTTATTGTTGATGTTGATATCTTGATCTGCTTTGCTAGCTCTACTTGTGTGACTCCGAAAAGCTCCCTCCATTTCTTCATCGCGCTTCCCGGGCTCTCTGACAAAGCGATTTCCCCTGCTATTCTCTCTCTTAGTTCGTCCATGCAATCGCGCTATGAATTCTCTTTCTTCTTTTTAATGTTCTTGTATAATTCATCGATCTGCTCATCTGTAAGTGAATCCTTATTTCCTTTTGCATTTTGTGTATTTGGTATGATGCTCTTTATAGAACTATCCTTCTCTTTTTTGAAAACTCCATATATTGTCATTATTATGCCAGCTACAAAAAGGATGAAGAAAGCTATTCCCAATTCAGCCTCTTCATAAACGAAGTTTGGCAGGTTTGCGCTTTGCGAAGCTTGCGGCAGTGTGAACACAGTTGCATTGATCCTGTAATTGTCCGAGGCGCTTCCGTTTGTGTTGTCTATTACAGCATAGTAGGTTCCTGGGGGCGCTATTCCAAGCGAATTAAAAGAGTATACAGGAGTTGAATTTAATACATTGTCGGTGCTCGGTATTATCACTGTTGTCGTGTTCCTGAAAATATAGAAGATTCCGTTCCCAACCAGCGATTCTGCGTATTTGTATCCATTTGGAACATTTGATGAGAGCACTTCGGATGACCATTCTGAAAATCCTGTGCTGTTCAATACATAGAAGTTTGCAACTCCGGAAATCTTTCCTATAAGAAGCAAAAGGGACGAGTTTGTTACATTGAATTTCACAAAAGAGAAGGACATGCTCGCAATTGACAAGTTCTGCTCTGTGAAGTACCCCTTTACATTTACTATGCTTCCTGACAGAGCCGCAATTATTACAGCTACGATTATGAGCAGTATTCCTATGTATACAAATTTCTTCTTCGTATTTACCCCCGAACTTAATATAATTATGTTAAGCTATTTAAATAGCATGTTGATATAGATTATTAAGCATGATTGGATGGCGAACAACGGGCTTGACAGCGAAAGAGTTTCCACAGGAATAGAAGGCCTCGACGCACTTCTTTATGGAGGCGTGCCATCAAAGAACCAGGTATTGATATGTGGAGGGCCTGGAGCAGGGAAAACACTCCTCTCATTTGAGATACTCTACAACAATGCAAAAAGGGGGATACCTTGTACCTTCATTGCGCTTGAAGAGCAGGCAGACACAGTAATAAAGAATTTCAAGAAAACTTTCACAGAGTTTGACGATGTCGACGAACTCATAAGCAAGAACATGATATTTGTGACTGGAAGCGACACGGCAACTAAGATACAGGCCGGGAGCGACTCTGAGGCGTATTCGTTCAGCGGGGTTGTTTCTGATATAGAGAGCCTTGTAAAGACCAATGATTCAAAATGTGTCGCGATAGACTCTGTCTCTTTGCTGAAGCTAATGCTCGGCAATGTCCTTGTGTACAGGAAATCCATGGTTATGCTTGCTACAAATCTTAGAAAGATGGGTGTTACAGGATTCCTAACGCTTGAAATGCCCTCTGTCCAGAAATCCGAAGTATCTTTCTCTCCGGAATTTTTCATATTTGACGGAACTGTAGTTATGTACCAAAATTGGGAGGAAAACAAAAGGGTATTCAACATAGAGGTTGTGAAGATGCGCGGGTCAAACCACAGCCTCGCGCTGTCTCCATACGAGATAACGAACAGGGGTTTCAAAGTATTCTCGCTCAGCGAGGTTTGATGTTTTTATGTTCTTTGGCGGAAAGAAAAAACAAGACAAACAAGGCGCTCCAGAAAACAAGAAAAGCGAAAGGAGAAGGCTTTTTATTTTGGGGGCCTTTGCCCTCATCCTTGTGATAATTGCAGCTGTTTCAACTCTAGCGGTGGGACACGGCGGATCTCTCTCTAATTGCACTAACATAATTCTTTCATCAAACAAATACAACTGCATATTGGGCCTTGCAAACTCGACGAAAAACGCCTCTATCTGCAGCTACCTCCCAGCCAACATGGATTACTCCTGTATTTCCAACATCGCACTGGAAAAGGACAGCCTTTCTACATGCAGCATGATAAACAGTTCGAGCGCCTACTATTCCGGCTGCATTTCATCCATTGCATACAAGGATAATAATATTGATGAATGCGAGAACATATCAGAGCCGTATGAATCATCGTGCGCATACAACATATCTGTACTAGACAATTTCAGCAACAATTCATACTGCAGCGTAATAGGAAACTCCAGCTTACAGGCAACATGCGATTACAGGTATGACTACAACAAGGCGATAGGCCAGAAAAACATCACTGACTGCTCCTACATTCCAAATGCGCAGAACTATACTCTATTGAATTACTTTACACAAGAGACATCCGGCTTGCTAGGATACAAAAACGAAACATTTCTGTTCCCATACATAAATGCAACACCGCAGGAATACTGCGATTTCAGCATTGCGGTGCTTAGCTACAACGAGTCAAT
>JASHUQ010000051.1 GCA_030039935.1 Microcaldota archaeon | reverse complement strand
TTTACAGAGACAAGCCTTACCATCTTGTTCCTTGTACTTGCATCTGTTGGAGGCACCTGCTTTACCTCAGCAATAAGCATATCCATCCTTATTACCGTATGGGCAGCTACTTGCGCCGCGTGGGGATCGTAGATTCCGCAAGGAATGTCGCAATGTGCATATGCAACGTTGAATCCAATTATCTTGTCCAGTGCTCTTATTATCTTGTTCATCATCACACCAAGAATAATAAGATGAAACTTATTTATAAACTTTTCTAGGAGTTGTCGGCAGCTAAGCTAGGCTCTGCTTACTGCCACAATTTTTACCCCTTTTAGGTTAATCCTTTTTCTGGCGTTAAGCACCTCTATGCCCAATATATATCCATTTTTGTCCAAATCTAATATAGTATTTTGATCAAGGCTCTTATTCTTGAAGAACTTACCATCTTTTAACTTTATGTAAAGTGCATTGGCTTTTTTATCAAAACTTATTTTCATTTCATTCGCCCCAAAAGACAGTTATAATTACAAATTTATTATCTTCTATAATAAACACCACACTTATTTTATCTCCGTTTATCTTTTTAATTGCTTGCTTCCTGTCATCTGATAGATTAAGAAGTAGATCTGGATTTGTTAAGGCTTTCTCAATCCATTCTTTAGCTATAAACCTAATTGCGATTCTTTCCAACGCGTGCCTGGTGTATATTATACGCATGGCTATGTTCGCGCACATTAAAAAATAAATAGCTTTCTATTATCATGCTAATCCATCAAATCTTTCTTATCTATTTAGGAGTCCACAGCAGCCACGTTGACTTCTTTGGTTTTCTGAATCCTTGTTTTTCATAGAAGGCAACTTCGTTATCAGTAGTTCCAAAGACAACTTCTGCACCCAACTTCTTCTCCCAAAGTAGTGCCTCTTTTACAAGTTTGCTACCAATTCCTCTTCCTCTGTACTTTGCATCAACTATGAGCTCTTCCAGATACCCAAATTTGGATTTGGAGTAAGATGTGAATGTAGCAAGAATAAATCCAATAACAGTTTTTCCATCCTTTGCGACCAGAATCCTGTATTTTAACTTAGGAGTATTGAATTTAGAAAGTGGCGGCTTCTTTCTATCTGGATAAAGTTGGTAGTATAGCGCTGTTACGCTGCCAAGATCAGACTTTTTTGCTTCTACTATTTTCATAGGATCACATACGGGTCTATTTAGAAAAGAAATCAGAGTCAGAATCTATTACATACTTCGCTCCATTTTCCTTTCTACATAAATTCTAGTTTTTACCTTATTAAATAGATAGCGTACTTCTTGGATATCAATTTTAGGGTCTGCCGTAAGAAAAAATTCATCTACTCTCTCATCACTTTTCATATGTTTAGAATAATTTATGAGTTGGATTACATAGTCGAGTTTGTCGCATTGTTTAACCAGTTTTGCTTCTGCTGTTTTTTCCGAATACAACTCGTCAAGAAACTTTCGTATATTTCTCTTATCAGTATCTCCTAGAAACGATATCATTTTTAGCTCGTTTCTTCTTTCTGCCATTTTCTTTTCTCTGTCCTGCATTTTCTGATTCTTCTTATTGTGTCTAGTTGCTATATCCCCTGTTATTACTTCATTTATGTCATGCAGCAAAGCCATCATCATGCATCTATTTGCATCGAGATTCATTCTTTTCGCTAAGATATACGAAAGAAGAGCGATACTATACGAGTGGTCTCCTACATGTTCTGGGTTTTTAACATTCGAGATTAACCACCCAGATCTTTTTACTTCCTTTAATCTGTCAGCCTCTACCATGAAGTTTAGTATTCTGTCCAGTTCTTCCTTTTTTACCTTCATGGAAATAACACATCTTTAAGTGGGCCTGTGGAGAGTCGAACTCCAGTCTCAAGCGTGTAAGGCTAGCGTCTTGACCGTTGGACGACAGGCCCCTAATGGTGCTTTGCCTTGCTCCTGCAAAGCGTGTTTATCTTATCTATTGCATATCCTAATATCTCTTTTGGTGCTAGGCCTACAAGCCTTATGTGCCCAGGGCTGCCGAAGCCTGATCCTCTTGTTATCTGCACTCCATAATCTAGAAGCATCCTCTTGACAAACTCTGAATCGTCCTTTATCCTTAGCTCGTTGAACTTTATCCTTGGGAATATGTAGAAAGCGCCACGCGGCCTTACAACCTCAATGTAAGGGTTCTCTTCTAATCTGTCAACTGCAAAGTTCACCCTCTTAGCGATCTCATTCACCATGCTTTCAATCGACTTACTGTGTTCCTTAAGATTTCCCATTGCTTCTGCGGTAGCATATTGCGACGGAGTGTTGACAGATAGTCTCATCCTCGCATATTCCGCAAACTTTTCCTTTAACTTAATTGATGTTCTGTCTGTTCCAGGAACTATCATGAATCCTATTCTGAACCCTGTTGCATCATAGTCTTTTGATGCACCGTTAAGCAGCACATATGGAATGCCCTTTGCAATCTCAGAAATGCTAGTGAACTTCGCTCCATTGTATATTATCTCATCGTATATCTCATCGCTTATTATCAATATGTCATTATCATTCGAAATGTCAACTATCTCTTCCAGTATATTTTTATCAAGAACGCTTCCGGTAGGATTGCACGGATTTGCTATGATAATGTATTTGATGTGTCTTCCTTTTTTTGTCTTTTTCACTTGTCTTATTGTATTCCTAAGTGCATCAGGGTTTATGTTCCAGTGCCTTTCCTCATCATAGTTGTCGAAAATCGCGTTTCCGCCGTTCATGTAGAGATTAGATATGTAAGCTG
>JASHUQ010000050.1 GCA_030039935.1 Microcaldota archaeon | reverse complement strand
TAAGGACAAGATTCCGCAGATACTCAGCAAATACAAGCAGTACCACTCTCATGCGCAGAAGAAGGGTTACAGCGGAGTGTCCACGTTCTCAAAAGAGAAACCACTTTCTGTAATTGAGGGAATGGGAGAAAATGACTTTGACAGTGAAGGGAGGGTGATAACTACTGAATTCGACAAATTCTTCCTCATCAATGCATATTTCCCAAATTCAAACAGGGAGCTTACAAGATTGGAATATAAGCTCCGCTTCAACCATGAGTTTTTGAAGTTCTGCAAAAGACTAGAGGAGCTGAAATCTCTTGTTATAACCGGGGATTTTAACGTCGCATATACAGACATAGACATCGCGCACCCCAGGGAGAATGACGGCAACGCTGGGTTCACAAAAGAGGAGAGGGAATGGTTTGGGTCTTTCCTTAAGAATGGGTTTGTAGACACTTTCAGGGAGTTTACAAAAGGCAATGGCCATTACACGTTTTGGGTGTACATGAGCAATGCAAGAGAGAGAAACATTGGCTGGAGGATAGACTATTTTGTTGTGAGCGAAAAGCTGAAGAATATGGTAAAGAGCAGCGGCATGCTTAGCAGTATTATGGGATCGGACCACTGCCCCATTGTTTTAGAAATCTGACAGTAATCTAGATGAGGTGTCCTTTTCTGTCTCCTATGAGCCAGACAATTATACCTATTATTATAAGCGCAACTCCGCTCCATATGAAAGCGTAGTTTCCTCCTGAATAGTCTCCATAGAGCCAGACTATTACTCCTATGAGTATCAGCGCTACTCCCAGTATTATCAATCTGGATATCGGGCTTTTCTTCATTGCCATTGCTATCACCATTCCAATTATCACGATAATGATTCCTATAATCAACATGTAAAGCAGCGTGGAGCTTGATGAGTATGACGCTCCCCCAGATCCGTAGTAGTTGATTGATGTCGATGCCGCTGTTGTCGCGGCTGTTGAGCTGTTTGATGCTGCTGACTGCGAAGTCACTGTGAGCATTACAGTTGCATTGCTTGCTGATGGATCATCGCCAGTCGCCTGCAATGTTATGGGATATGTCCCGGCTGTTGCTGATGAACCAACAGTTATTGACATTGTCCCAGAATAGGTTGGGTCTCCAGAAGGGTTGCTCAACGACACCATTATTCCCTGCGAAGCGAGCTGGTCGTTGTTCACAACACTGAGGGTTGTTCCCCAAGTATTCCCTGTAGCAAGATTAACTGAATAAGACAAAGATGAAGATGATCCTATCTGTATGCTTGCATTGTTTTGCGATACTGATATGCTCGAAGTTCCATACCCATTTGCCGCATTTGCAATAGATGCAATTCCCAGGAAGAGAATTAACATTGGCAGAATGGCAGCCGATTTATTTATTCAATCACACCCAACACAAATTATTTTACGGCAAAATATAAAAACAATGCCTATTTTGCGATAGAGAGCCTGACCCCTCCCCAGTTCCTCTTTGCTATTGCATTGTAGAGTATCACTTGCACCAGCACAAGTAATATTGTTAGAATAAGGCTGAACACGATGTAAAGTGTTATGCCTACGCCAAGGCCAAAGTGCCTCACAAACGAGATCGCTGCGTTGAGCGCGGCAGCGCTTCCTGTTGGAGGAGATGCTATGGAACTTGGGTGTGCGCTGTAGCTCAAGAACAAAACCAAGCCATCGAAAAGAACGAAGATCAAAGAGATGAGGAAAACGATTTTTATTACAGACAAAATGTTAATGTTTTTTATCGTATTTGCATGGATTTCAAACCTGTATCCGCCGAACCATCCTGCGAAAACATTATAGAGGAAAGAGGTTATTGCCCCAGATACGAATCCAGCTATTCCGCCTATTATTACCGCTACTACGATTATTATTACTCCGACAAGCGCACCGAGAAAGCCGCCAACCAATCCTGTTACAAGCGCCACTATTATTCCTACAACAAGTGCAAAAATCATGACAAGAAAGGTGTACATCTTTGCTACAGAGTAGACATCTAGGCTTTTCAATACACTGTTATTGTAATCCCATCTTATTCCTCCTATGTGCCTCTCAAGGAAATTGTAGAGCCATGCGACGAGCGCGCCTCCAAGAAATCCAGATACGAATATTATCACAGGGAATATGGCGGCAACCCAGCCGCTTATAAAGGCGAATATCGCCCCGTACATAAGCCCTATTACAAGCGAGATTATTCCAGAGGCCTTTGCAAAGTACCATACATCTACTGACTTTATTGTCTGCATTGATTCATTCTATGCAACGTACATATTTAAATTGCTATTCCCGGATTTTTCCAGAATACAAGCATTGATATCCTGTGAATTGCTCGAGTGCAAGTTTAGCAAAAACCTAGAAAGTAGTTAATTAAATAAAAAAATTAGATATCATTAAATATTTATAACTCGGTTATATATATGGGGGGTTGAAATGACTGTGGAAGTCGGGGCGCAGGCAGCGCACGATGCAGTGATTTCGCATACGGTTGATCATAGAAAAAGCGACGAGGAGATACTGGAAAGGCTATCTTTTCTTGTAGAAGGAATGGAAAGAAGAGAGAAGAGCCTAGAAGAAGAAGGAAGCGAGATAATAAGAGGGGCAAAGGCGATGTCGGACGGCATAGCCGAATATGACAGAGGTTTTAAAGCCGCAGAGCTCAATGCCGCCTGTTTCGAGCGCGGGGTTGACAACGAGGAGACAGATGAGGTAAAGGCGCGAAGGTTGCTGCGTGAGCTTACACCGGCAAGCTCTGCACAGAGAGAGCAGCTGGAACAAAGAATAAGAGGAATACACGATGACGAGGAGGCCCTGCAGAGGAAACTGCAGCTTGAAGTGGAGGAGCCGCGCCACGAAATATCCAAGAGCGCGCACCATACAAAGAGGCATGCAATATTCCCACATGAAAAGAAGGTATTCCTTGTAAGCACTGTTGCGGGTGCGTTCATATTCGTAGGTTCTTTTCTATTGGATGCGGATGACGCGCTGAAGAGCTTTTTCGGCCTTGTACCAAATGCGGAGTACATTGGAGGATCGCTTTTGTTTGGAGGAATAGCCGGATTCGCGGCGAGAGCTGTTATAATTGCAGGCAACAACACAACAAACCTTGTGGAAAGATACCGCAACTGGCAGAACGAAAGGAAAATGCGCAATGAAAAGAGAATTATAAGAACAGCAAGAAGGCTAAGGCAGAATGGAAAGAGCAGGCTCTCCAGAGAAAGGATAACAGCCGCATTGAGAAATACGTTCTCTTTTTCACATTAGAAAAAGAAAGCTTTTTAAATATTAATTATCTTGTAACCTAGGTGTCAATATGGCAAGCAAACCAAAAACCGCCGCTATACTCCTTTTGATAGGAGGAATAATAATCTTGATAGGGGGAATACTCTCATTGTATTCAGGGGCAACATTCAGCTCGCTTCCGAGCAGCTATACAATCAATGGAGTTACATTGAGTACAGGGGCTATTACTGGTGCTGTTGGAACATTCATTGTTATCTCTGGGGCAATAGCATTGGTATGTGCGATAGTCATAATGCTCTCTGGAATAATGGTTTACAAGAAAGCATCTAAG
>JASHUQ010000049.1 GCA_030039935.1 Microcaldota archaeon | reverse complement strand
GACATAGCTCACTATATAGGAAGCATAATAAGCGACAAGCTGTTTGCAAAGAGGAATAAAGGCGATGAAAAAAGTTCAGCAAAAAGGATCGAATATATAATAAGGCTATTAAACCTTGGCAAACCTAATGTTAAAAGCCTCAAGCCGGTGAACATTGAGGTCCATTTCGACAGGCTAAATTCAAGAAGCGAATTCGTTGACATATCCATTGAGTTTATAAATGGATTGTTGAAGAACAATGCAAATGGAGAGATATCGGTGTCAAAAGAGGCTAGAAAGGGTGCATACAAGATAAACATAATGGAAAAGTTGCAAAGGAAATAATATCGTGTTTTCATGGCACTGGAGTTTATTGACAAAATAGCGAAATTCATACCCTCGATCAAGCCTCCGGCAACTCCGTTGTCTCTGAGAGAAAAGATGTATTGGACAGCTGCAATCCTTGGAGTCTACTTCCTCCTTTACAACACATATGCAATAGGGGTAAACCAGCAGGCCGTTACACAGCCATTGCTCCAGCTTATAAGCATAATATTCGCTGCAAGGATAGGAAGCGTGATAACAGTTGGAATAGGCCCGATAGTTCTGTCAAGCATAATACTCCAGCTGCTTAGCGGCGCAGGAATATTGAAAATCGACATGAATGATACTGCGCAGAAATCCAGGTTCCAGGCTTTGCAGAAAATGGCTGCTATATCTATAGCTATTGTGGAGTCGATAATCTTCGTATATACTGGATATGTTCCTGCTGCCAGCCCTGCACTTGTCGGCCTGGTTATACTGCAGCTTGCAGCCGGAGCAGTGATAATAGTGTTCTTAGATGAAACAATGACAAAGTGGGGCATAACCTCTGGTATAAACATGTTCATAGCCTCTGGAGTCTCATACGCAATAGTAGCTGGAACATTCAGCATACTGATTCCTGAAGCTGTGCAGGCAATAGCAGCCGGAGGAGCGTCAGCAATACCCAATGCGCTGCTTGCATTTGGGCCATTGTTCTTTGCAATAATAGTCTTCCTTGTAAGCATCTACGCTTATGAGATGAAGGTTGAGCTTCCATTGTCGTTTGAGCAGCTTAGGGGTGTAGGAGGACGTCTTCCTATTCCTTTCCTTTATGTTAGTGTATTGCCAGTAATACTTGCTTCGTCTCTTGAATTGAGCATGACTGTTTGGCTAAGATTCCTTGATGGGGTAAAGGGAAGCCTTGCAGGCTTGGCAAAGTTCATTGCGCTCTATCAGCCAGTTGCAACTACGGGAGGAGGAACCTCTTTGCAGCTTACAGGAGGCCTTGCCTATCTGATTTCTCCATCTTTTCCTCTTCCTTATTCGGCAAATTATGGGGGAATAGGCGGATACGGAACATATTTCACATATCTTTTAACGCATACAACGCAATTGTACCTTCCATGGGGGGGATATGTCTTTGTTCCTGAATACATCCATGTGATCCTTTATGCACTTGTTCTGGTTATTTTGTGCGTGATCTTCGGAAAGTTCTGGGTGGAGATGACAGGACAGAGCCCAAAGAACATATCAGAGCAATTGGGAGACATGGGATGGCAGATTCCAGGGTTTAGAAGGGATCCAAGAATAGTAGAGGGAGTTCTAAACAAGTACATTCCAACAATAACAGTTCTTGGGAGCATATTTGTTGGACTTCTGGCTGCGCTTGCAACCCTCACAGGAGCCGTAGGCTCTGGCATGGGAATACTTCTTACTGTAGGTATAATCTACATGCTGTACCAGCAATTAGAGAACGACAGGCTCTATGAGACATATCCAATACTGGAGAAGATCGCCAAATAAGCAGGATTAAATATCTCCTAAATCTGATAGCTTCTATGGATAGGTTTAAACCATATAGTGAGTTGACAGAATCTGAAATACGCGAGCTAGGCACATATTTAGATTCCGGAAGAAGTGAGATAAGGCTTCCAGTAAGATTAGTACATCCAATAGATGCTCATAGGACCAAGCTGCTCGATTTTCGTTATTCTGTTGATGGCAGCGATGGCAGGCTGTACCTATTTTTCACTCCTCACGAAAAAGTCAGAGGACCTCCTCAGCAGCCATGTGGATTACATCTAAGAACACAGGGAAAGCCTAACAAGTGCATACCACACGTTATACTAAGAGCAGATTGTCTTCTAGTAGATTTTCAGAGAAAGGAGCTGATAGGAAAATCAGATCTTAAACAGCTGCAAAAGGCAGGCCTAGTCTAGAGCTCTCCTACTCTCCTCTTCTGTGCTCTCTTTAAGCGCTTCCTCCTTTTCTTTTTCCACTTCCAGCGCATCCTTCCCTTCTTCTTCCATTTTCTAGGTATTCCTCCCAAAGCATCACGATGAATAAGCTGTAAAAGCAAGATATAATAAACTGCAACAAATATATAACTATATTGTCATTGACCAGTGACGTTCATGAACAAAGGAATCATAGCATTCATTGCGGTATTCATAATTATCATTGTTATTTTCTACCTTGAGACCGGATTCAAGATTCCAAACCTGACAGGGTCAACATCAACAATAACAGGAAGCACAACTGTCCTATCAAATTCCGTAACTACAACGCTCAACACAATATACATCTGTTCCCAATTCTCGATATTCGAAAGCTCGTTCAACAAAACCGATACATATAGCTGTTTATTCAACACAAACTCTCTTGGAATATGGGTAGCTGCTGGGAATGCAAGCACAGAGCACATTACCATTGTTGGTGCTGACAACAAAACATACGTTAACCAAAGCATTTCCTATAGCTGCACCACATTCTACGAAAACTTTACAGCGCCAAGGCAGATATACACTGTAACGCTTACAACAGGTTTGGGAGGAGGAGCATGCGGCCAATCCCTGTTCAAGTTCAATACAACCACTGCACCCCCGGCAAATGCTGTCTACGATTTTGTTTACAACGGAAACTTCTCTGATGGCCAATACGCCGGCTGGAACCTAAGCGGAAAAGGGTTCGGTGCAGAGCCACTAAACATAACATACGCAGATTCAATAGGATGCTATCAGGGATCGTCATGGGCTGGCTACA
>JASHUQ010000007.1 GCA_030039935.1 Microcaldota archaeon | reverse complement strand
TGGCTTTGTTTGGGAAATGATCAGCAGTCGTAAAGGAAGGCTTGAGCAAAGAGAATGCTGCATAGCTAATGGGTCTATTCCTGACGTTGTGAGAATGGTCCTTCTTGGAGATGAGAGAGTAAGGTGCACAAAAGTTACTGGGCTCCTGCGCTCCTAGCAAAATTATATGTCGTCTCTCAGGAAGTCATAACAGTTATTGCAATATGGAAGATCTGTCTCTGTAATTTCTCCACATCTGCCGCATTCCCTAACTTTTACTTCTATCGTCTGAGTGTCGCTCACTCTTTCTATAGTCGCCATTCAAATCACGGTGCTAAAGCCTCAAAAGACGTGTTTATAAATGCCGTTTAGGCATGTGGCAAAAGACGAACTTAGAATTTTATTCTCTCTACATTTTTTCCTGAAAGCTTGAAAAGGGACCAGTGCTTACACAAAGGGCATTCCATGTACCTGTAGTTCCATATCCTTATTGAATTTATTGCGACTCCAACAATAAATGAGTATTCGAATTTCTTTTTGCAAATTTTGCATTTCAACTTTACAGTAGGAATTCAATCACTTTCTTCCTTTCCTTTTCCTCCTACCCTTCCCCTTGGTTTCTTTATCTTCAAATCCTTGTATATCTTTGAAAGTGCAAGCTGGCTTATGCTTGCATCAAAATTGAGGTTTGTAAGAACTTTTCCTATAAGATAGATCTCAGCAATAGGGACCAATTCTTTCTTTTCCCCGCAGGACTGCTCGAGAACCCTTTTTGTCTCAGGATTGTTGAGGTTTAATATGCATTCGCTAAGTGATGTATAGCTTTTCTTCTTTCCCTGCGTTGCGCTCGCGGCTATATTGTCTATAATGCCAATATTTATTCCGAGGAAACCGAACGCCTTTGCATCTATCGTATTCCTTATGCCTGCCATGTGGAATACAACCTCTTCCGGCCTTGTGTTTGGCCTTATTCCCATTCTTTTTATAGAAATCCAGTCCTTGTATTTTGCCATGAAGTCTATGTATTGGTCTGGATCGTCCATATATTCACTCACTTTGCCTGTTGCAGTATATAATAACCGGATGCCTTTTCACGCGCAACCCTTTTTATGACTCCTTTTTGAACAAGAGAGACAAGAGTGTTGTTCACCATTCCCTTTGGCCTGTTGCTCTTCTTCGCAATGTCGTCCGCTGTCTTTATTGATGTATCTTTTGTTGCGCCAAGCTCCTGCATGGCCTGAACGATCAGCTGTTCTATTGGATTGAGTTCAACCATTAGATCACTTTGTTATCATAATTGAGATTACTTCTTGACTCTTATGTCCTTTCTTTTAGGCCTTAGGTATGTGTAGCCGCACTTCCTGCACTTCTCTGCTCCAGCATGGTTCCTAGCCTTGCACCTCTTGCATATCGATATCTTTGAAAGCTCTGCATCTGCTAAAGGGAATTTTCCCATGTGTTTCACTTAGAATTGCGATTAGGTATCACAAATACGCCCTTCAAAAGAAGAGACGTTTTTATATGGCAATCAAGATTAATAAATGTTGTGTTGTCGGCAACCAAACAATATATAACTTGTCTTGCAAACCTGAATCATGAAAGATTATGTAAAAGTAAACAAAAAAGTCTATGACAGAGTTGCCGAGCAGTATGAAAGGAAAAGTGCAATATTCAAAAGAGACTACAATGCAATAATGAAACCTTTTCAAGAAAGACTCACAAAGAAATTTGGAAAAGGGGCATCTGTAATATGTGTTGGATGCGGCACCGGAAGGGACATGCGATCTTTCGCAAACAAAGGATTTGATCTCTATGGCATTGATGTTTCTAGAAACATGGCAAAGATAGCGGAAAGGAATGTGCCAGAAGCCAAGATAATGGTTGGCGATTTCCTGACAAAGAGGTTTTCGAGAAAGTTTGATGGAGTATCAATGACAGCATTCGTGCACCTTTTTCCAAAGAGAGATGAAAGGCTTATCATAAAGAAAGTTGCATCAATTCTTGTTCCTGGAGGATATTGCATAATGACAACAGCAATGCACAGCAAGCCAAAAGAGGGATATGCGCAGAAAAGGAGATACAGGAATGTATCAGCAAAGAGATTCCGGAGGTTTTGGACAACGGATGAATTCGTTAATTCAGTAAAAAATGTGGAGGGTTTGGAACTAGTGGATTTCTATCTTAAGAAAACAACGAAAAAATGGAGGGAAACCTGGATGATACTTACATTCAGGAAGATAAGATAGCAAAGCACAAAACCAATAAAAGCCTTTATTGTCAAGTAAAATGCGATAGCAATGGCAGACTTTAACGTTACCCCTTGGAATGTTGAGGGCAAGGTGGACTACGAGGTTCTAGAAAAAAGATTCGGGATAAAGCCTCTTGATGAGCAGCTTCTCAACAGGATAAAAAAACACACCAAGGATTTGCATTTCTTCCTTACAAGGCAGATATTTCTTGCACACAGAGAGCTAGACTGGCTGCTCGACCAGTATGAAAAAGGAAACAAATTTTATTTGTACACTGGAAGGGCCCCTTCTGGAGGCATGACACTTGGCCACCTCATCCCATTCATGATGACAAGATGGCTGCAGGAAAAGTTTGGCGCAGAAGTTTACATTCAGATACCTGATGAAGAGAAATTTCTCGCAAAAAAGGACATAACAGACATAGACAAGCTGAGACCTATAATTGAAGACAATGTTCTTGACATAATCGCAATTGGATTTGATCCAAAGAAGACAAAGATATTCCTTGATACTGACTATGCTGGAGTTCTTTACAAGCAGGCGTGCAGGGTTGCAAAGAGGATAACATTCTCAACAGTAAAGGACGCATTTGGATTAACAAATGAGGCGAACATTGGATGGATCTTCTATACAAGCATGCAGGCAGTTCCTGCATTTCTCAAATCTGTAGAAGAAGGACACAATGTCCCATGTCTTATTCCGCTTGCGGTCGACCAGGATGTTCACTTTAGGGTGGCAAGAGATGTCATAGGAAAACTTGGGTACTATAAACCTGCAATTCTCCACTGCAAGTTCCTTCCTGGATTGATGGGAGACTCGAAGATGTCTTCAAGCGTTGAAACAGATGCAATATATCTCAACGATAATCCAGAAACTGTTACAAAAAAAGTAAACAAGGCTCTTACGGGCCAGCAGGCAACAGCAGAGCTTCAGAAGAAGCATGGCGGAGATCCAGATAAGTGCATGGTATGCCAGTATTACAAGTTCCTTTTCGAGCCTGATGACAAGAAGCTTGAAAAGATATTCGAAAGCGAGAGGAAGGGAAAGATACTTGCTGGAGAGCACAAGGCCGACCTTGCAAAGAGGATAAACAGGTTCCTGGAAGAACACAGGAAGAAGAAGGAACAGGCAAGGTCGAAGATGGACCAGTTTATGCTGAAGAGCTGATTCTAGTGATAAAGATAAGGAAGATTAACAAGAACGATTTTGCTGATTTTTGCAAGAATGAATATTCCTATAATAATGAACTGAGACATAACGTGCGGTTTGGAATGGGAACTTACAGGAGTAAATTAACAGAAAAGAAGCTAAAAGGGCAGTTTTTCACTCTCTTAAAGAATATTAAATTGGGAAAGCAGATAGTGCTTGTCGCGGAGGAAGATGGCAGTGTAATAGGCATGTGCGAGGCAACTCCCAATGCTTGGGTAGAGGCACCGCATATTGTCAATATTGGGTACTCTGTTGTAAAAGAACATAGAGGAGAAGGAGTTGGATCATTACTGTTAAAGGAATTGCTTAAACTTTGCAGGAAGAAATATGAGATTGCTACTGCAGGATTCTTTTCCAATAACACAGCATCTCGCAAATTGCTGGAAAAATTCGGCTTTAAGAGGTGCATGTTTGGACCCAGGTTCGTAAAACGAGGCAATGTGTATATGAACAGCGAGGTTATGTATCTAAACCTGAAATGATAGAATGCCTAATGATGATGAAAGTGTAAAGGAGGTTGAAGAGCTTGCGCTTAGCACTGCAAAGAGCGG
>JASHUQ010000048.1 GCA_030039935.1 Microcaldota archaeon | reverse complement strand
AAGAGGATATTCCCCAAGACAATATACATACACATGCCAAAGCTGAAATTCTCCAGTGCAAAGGTAATGAAGAGGACCGTTAAGAGAAAGCCGACAATAGCAAAGCCCAGCAGTAGGTATGTTTATTACCTTATAGCGATATTGATTGCAATCTCTGTAATACTCTACCTTTCCTACAGCTATCCCTATCTTCTTGGATATGAGACCGAAGCGTTTACATCTCTCGTGGTATCGTTTGCAAGGGTATGGCTCGCCTTCCTTGTGATACTCGCAATATCCATTCCAGTTTCTGTTTATCTTGTATTCAAGACAAGGAAGAGCAACACCTATCTTCTTTTCTTCCAGATTGCCGCGTCTGTTCCGGCAACAATACTTCTTCCAATTATTGTAATAGGGCTCAAGCCGTTCCCCTGGCACAGCGAGCTCTCAGCATTCATAATATTCTTCCTTAGCGGAATCTGGTATGTTATATTCAGCGCTATTGCGAGCGCAAAGACGCTGAGCCCAGAAATAATCGAAGTGGAGAAGGTTTTCAGCGTAAAAGGCTTCAGGGCGTTCAGGAAAATACACTTCAAGGCGCTAATACCAGGGCTCATAACAGGGAGCATAACGGCGATAGCGGCCGAGTGGAACGCGAGCATAGTTGCGGAGTACTTTACAACAACAGGCATAAGCGGAACCAATGTTGTAAGCTCTGTCAACATTGGGATAGGCAAGCTGCTCGACATCTCCCTGTCGAATGGCAACCTTGTTCTGATGTTGATAGCATTAATAAACCTTACAGCAATGATAATAATCGTCAACACAATTCTTTGGAAGAGGCTTTACAGGAAAGTTGAGAAGGTGTACAGCTGATACAATGAGAATGATAGAGGCGAGAAGGATAGGTTTCACCTATGGAGAAGGATTTGTCATACTTGACGACATATCATTCTATGCAAACAAGCAGGAATTTGTCTCTATTATCGGGCCGTCCGGCTGCGGAAAAAGCACCCTTCTTAGGATAATTGCCGGCCTTATAGAGCCATCTCATGGAGAAACCCTCTTTCTTGGAAAGAAAGTGAATGGCCCTACAAACGGGATGTCTTTTGTATTCCAGGACTTTGCGCTTATGCCTTGGCTTACAAACATTGATAATGTGAAGCTTGGGCTTGAGCTCACAAAGCTTGATGAAAATGAAAAGGAAAAGCTTGCATTTGACCTTCTAAAGAGCTTTGGCCTCGAGGGATTCGAGGAATCTTATCCAAATGTATTAAGCGGGGGAATGAAGCAGAGGGTCGGACTTGCGCGCGCTGTTGCCTCAAACCCAAAGGTTCTTCTCATGGACGAGCCATTCAGCTCTCTTGATGAGCTTACCGCAAACGAGCTGAGAAACGATGTGCTGCATATGCTGAAGAGCAAGGACATTCCTGTTGATACGGTTGTGATGGTGACACATAATGTCGAGGAGGCGATAGAGCTGTCGGACAAGATTGTGGTACTATCGAACAAACCCACTTATGTCAAGAAGATAATCCCTGTCAATTTCAGGTATCCCAGGAACAGGGAGAGCAGGGAATTCCTCAATTTTTCAGACAAGGTCTACGGAGTCTTGACAGAGTGATTTAGTATCCAAAGATCATCTTTTCTTTTGTACAAAAGAAGGTTGCTTCCAACGCCCCATTTCATGAGAAGCTCTGTAAGGAGCATGTTGTTTACATCCCTGTCGTGGTAGAAAGCAATCCCCTTTTCCATGAGGATTCTCTCAAGCCTCTTTGTCGAGATGGCGTCGTTCGCCCTCAGTATCTTCATTACGCTCTTGAATGGCTCAACATCAGGGAGCCTTTCCCTTATGATCTCCTTTGCATTGGACGAGCTGAGCTTTTTCCCATCCTTTGTGAGCATTATTATTCCGTTGTGGGCCTGTGCAAGCCCAAGAATTACGCACGCGTCAACAAGTGGGAGTATCTGGTCAATGTTTAGCCTTGATTTCCTAGAAAGCATGGATATGTTCATCCTGCTTTTGTTCTTCTTTATTGTGCTTATCATCTCCCTTAATTCTACCAACTTGACGCTTACGGGAAACGTGTGTGGCATAATAGTTCTTTGCATAATGGATTTTAATATTTTATGCTTGATTTGAATAAGAAAAAGGGGTGATGAAATACATGTAAAAGGATCCCTTAGGGATAATGTTTGCTACATTCTTCTTTCCATTGTTATAATCTACTCAATAGTTTATTCTGTAGGCTTTGCCATAGGGCCAAGCCACATGGGCGATGATATTGCGTATGCTTTCTATGCGCACTATGTATCGCAGGGGACCTTTATGGAGAATATAGGGGGCATTCTGTCGATAAGGCTTCTTCAGATATATCCAATAGGGTTCTTCTATTATTTATTTGGGGCGGGAATACTCAGCAGCGCGGCCTGGGACATAATCTCTTATGTTCTTTCAGTTTTTCTCGTGTTCCTTATAGGGAGGGAGCTTTATGACAAATATGTTGGATTGCTTGCCTCTTTCCTTCTTGCAATATTCCCGCTTGTTGCCATATACTCTGTTACAATGAGCGACAACATACCGATGATGCTCTTTGTTCTTCTCGCGTTTTTCTGCCTGATAAAGGCTCTGAAGAAAAATTCCAGGGCCTGGTATTTCGTAACTGGAATTGTGCTGTTTGCAGCGCCTTTGACCATACCTGAGGGATTTGTGCTCTGGATAATCGTTGGCCTTCTTCTTATCATTGGGCTTTTCTTCAAGATGCCGATAAATGAAAAACGCATAAAGGTTTCGATAAACACAACCACAATCTTCATTGTAATAGGGTTCCTTCTTGCGCTTGTTGTAACAATGCTTTTCAACTACTACAATTCAAAAATAGCATTGATCACGTTTACGGCGAATATACTCTATTACAGCCAAACATGGAGGCCAGACCTTCTTCCCCTTCCTGTGAACGTTGCGCTCGCTTTTTATCCTGGAGTTATGTTTCCCTATAACTTCTATTCAGCCATATTCAACCAGCACAACCCGAATATTCCATCGATAATACAGAGCATCGACCTTTCTGGCGGAAATTCCACCGGACTGTTCTTCTACGCATTCATTCCCTGCGCGTTGTATCTTCTTGCAACGCGCGAAAGGAGAAAATCGTACATGCTTTTGTTCTGGTTCATGGCTGGCCTTCTTTATCTCGAGTTCGGGCCGCAGCACGTAGGCTTGAGCCCATTCGTGTATGTACTTTCACACAGGCTTGATAGGTACCTCACACTAATCTCCGGCCCACTTGCAATAATAATATCTGCTGCTGCAATAAGGCTTGTAAGGGGATCGAGGAAAAGATGGAGGCTTACAAAGCTTGCGCTATGCTCTTCTGCAATACTAATTCTAACAGTAACATC
>JASHUQ010000047.1 GCA_030039935.1 Microcaldota archaeon | reverse complement strand
CTGACGCAAAGGCATCTGAGCTCATGGAATCCTATAAAGATGGAAAGCTTGAGGCCCTTCCAGGATATACAAGAAGGGAAACGCTTGAAATGGAGCTGAGGGCGCAGCTAGACCTGTCAAGGGATGTTGCTGCAACCTTCATACTAAAGAACCTCAAGCCGGACAACAACGCATACCTTATGGCAATGATAAAAGCCAGAGGGAACATACTCAACTTTGTGCAGACAAGCATGCTTCTCGGCCAGCAGAGCGTAAGGGGAAGAAGGCCGGCAAGAGGATACAATGGAAGAATACTTCCATACTTCAAGAGAAATGACAAGAGGCCAGAGGCAAAGGGTTTTGTAAGATCATCTTTCATAGAGGGATTGAACCCTACAGAGCTCTACATGCACGCAATGGGCGCAAGAGACAGCGCAATGACAAAATCGCTTATTACAGCAGTAAGCGGATACATGCAAAGGCGTTTGATAAACGCTATGCAGGACTTCTATGTTGCGGAAGAACAGAGCGTAAAGGACGCAAGCGGCGCGCTTATAGAAACAATATATGGAGGGGATGGGATAGACCCGACAATGGAAGTGATAGCAAAGAAAAAGTGATTATATGAAGGAAAATGGAGAAAACGATTACAAGGTTTCAAGGGGAGAGGCTGTTGGAGTGGTTGCAGCGCAGTCGATAGGGGAGCCGGGAACACAGATGGTATTAAGATCGTTCCACAGCGCGGGAATTTCCTCTGTAATAACAACAACAGGGCTTCCAAGAATCATAGAGATAGTCGATGCGAGAAAGAAGCCAAAGTTCCCAATGATGGAAATAAAGCTCGACAAAAAGATAAACAGGAATTATGAAAAGGTAAAGGAGGTTTGGAAGAAGCTCGAAGAGGTAAAGGTGTCGAGCGTTGCCTCTGATTTCGACGAGGACCTTAAGACAGGAGTAATGCTGATACATCTCAGCAAGGAGAAGATGGAGCACTATGGGATAACTGGAAGGACAATAGCTGCAAAACTGTCAAAGATGGAGAGCATAAATGTGGATCAGGATGGAGACACGATAAAGATAAAGGTGAAGGGAAAGGAGAGGGAGATAAAGCATGTGAGGACAACATTTGTCCATGTGCTTGGCTCAACGGTTATGGGAGTGCACGGGATAGCAAAGGCGGTTGTACAGGAAGATGAAGATGGAAGCTTCTATTTCACCACAAGCGGCAGCAACATCGATGGTGTTCTTCAAATAGATGGGATAGACGCAGAAGGGATATACAGCAACGACATATTTGAGGTCATGAGAGTTTATGGAATCGAGGCCGCAAGGAACCTCATCGCAAACGAGCTGCAGAAAACCATAAACGAGGAGGGAATCACTGTTGGATTCAGGCACCTTGCCCTTGTGGCAGATGCGATGACACACACTGGGGCGATAAAAAGCATAGGAAGGCACGGCATTGCAGGCGAAAAGGAATCGGTTTTCGCAAGGGCGGCATACGAAGAAACAGTAAAGCACTTCACAAACGCGAGCATTTTCGGAGAGATTGACACATTAAAGGGTGTTGCGGAGAACATACTTATAGGAAAACAGATAGGGGTAGGAACAGGAAGGGTCATGCTAACAGTTAAAAAGGATGAGTTGAAGAAAATAAAGAAGAAGGAATGATTTTATGGAGCATCAGGAAAGGCCTTTTGACCTATTGAGCAAGGTTCTCGGGAAGAAGGTGCTAGTTAGATTGAAGAACAACATAAACATAAGGGGAACTATTACATCTTTTGATGCTCACATGAACATTGTGATGGAGGAGGCGGAAGAGCTTGACGGTGGAGAGACAAAGAGGAAGCTGGGAACCATACTTCTTAGGGGAGGAAACATAATATTTGTATCACCTGCTTGATTGTTTTGTGGGCTTGTAGCGCAACGGTAGCGCATCTGCATGGCATGCAGGAGGTTGCGGGTTCAAATAAACTTCTTGGAAAGAGGTTTAATCAAGAAGTTTGGAAAATCCCGCCAAGTCCACCATTCGACGACAAAATTAGTTTTTGCCGAAGGTAAACACCTTCCCAGGCCCACACCACTTCAAGTAGCATGGACTTCAGATATATTTCTACATATAAGTGTATGGGCCGCTGCTTGTTCTTGAGAAGTAATAAATAGCTAATGCATCTGAGCTCTAAGCATGGTGTTATTATGCAGGCAACAACTACACAACCTCCGATACCAAAGCTTAGCATGACAGAAAAAACAATGCTTTTGAGAGGATTAATAAATCCTGATTATTTCCGTGAAAAGACAAGACCTAGATTGTATGAACTATGTGGTGGAGATCCAGAGCTCGTTCATGAACTTATGCTAGATACTATGCACACTGCTGGAAAGGCTAGTGCCAGACTTATAGAACCATTTTTCAAGAGACCTGAAAGTTTGAGAGTAAATGTGAACGGAGTTTCTTTGCACCCATTTGGTACGTCTGCAGGTATGGACAAGAACGGTGAAGGATTGTTCGTGCTTGGTAGTATGTTTGGATTCCAAGAAGCAGGAACTGTAGTTCTTAACCCAAGACCTGGCAACAACAGAATAAGAGTTGCAACGCTTGATGCTGAACTTGATTTGCTTAATGCGCAAGGTTTCCCAAGCAAGGGACTTGAGCATTTTGCACAGAATATTAGAGAGTACAGAGAAAATGGAGGTAAAGGTGTTGTATATGTTAGCATCTGTGGACTCCCACTTTCTGAGGAGAATGCAACTCAAATGGCTATGAAAGAGCTCGAGACTATTATGCAAACGTTAAAACCGTATGTAGATGGTTTTGTATGGAATCCATTCTCACCTAACACCGCAGCGCTTGTCAAACTCAGAACGCCCGAGATATTCCAGGAAACAGCAAAATTGATGAAAGAGATTTTGCCTGATGGTTTGAGACTTGTTAAACTTGGACCTTATGAATCAGCAGATAGTGCTAATACGATCGCCTTGGTTAGAG
>JASHUQ010000046.1 GCA_030039935.1 Microcaldota archaeon | reverse complement strand
CCTTACTGGCCTTAACTTCCTGGAAGCAGTAGACATCGGCATCCTCTTTCTGCAATATCCTGATCGCTCCTTTGTTTGTAACAGAGTTTATCCCATTAACATTCCAGGATATTATTTTCATGTCGACACCTAGTGCTCCGGCCTGGATTTGAACCTAAGTTTTAGCGAATAAGCAGATTAATGTGCAGATCTGATTTTAATACGTCTGTTTGCCTTGTAGATCTCATCAACGAGTATTTTCTGCCTTTTGCTCCACTCCTCATTATTCGTGCGTTTTATCCACTCCGCATGGAGTTTCGCAAACTTAAGGTTGTTATCCGCATTCCTTTTTTTGTCTATGGCTAGCTCCCTAAGGAACTTCTTGCGGTTCTTGATTTTTAGTAGATTAAGATTATCGTTCATATCTCTCCCAGTACTCTCTTAATAACGGCTTTATTTACAGACAATTCAATTAGAAAGCTCTTAAGCTTTGCCGTGTCGAGCGTGTTTTTGAATATAGTATAGATATGTGCAGCATCATCGAAATCTTTGTCGCTGCCTAGATACAATTTGTAAGCGATTGCGATCTCAAGCGGGGAAATCCTTAGTTTTGGCCCTACTTGCAGGTCGACTAGGAGAGCGTTATCCAAAGAGTAAAAATCTGTTTCTTTCTTTGCAAACTTTATTTCAAAATTCGGGGTAAATGTATCGTTCTAAGCTAAACGCAAAGAGCCATGCTCTTTCATCAACTCGTATGCATCCTCGGCATTCTCCGCGTTTATGGCGTAGAATTTTCCAGTTGATATTATTTTATCGTAAAATCTTGAAAATTCGTGTAGACCTTTGTCCTCTATGAATATGTCGATGTCTTCAGTATTCCTGCTCCTGCCAAACAGGATTGCAAGGTAGCCGCTTACTATGACATATTTCACAGGTACATGAGAGATAAAAGAGATAACTGTTTTATCTAATATTGTGAGTTTTTTGCCTAGTAGTCTTATTATACCGTTAGAGTATTCAAACTCCATGCAATCATAATACTAACGTAAAGAAAGTATTTATGTTTAGCAGTGCTCCGATCGATATTTGAACTTCAAGTTCAAATCTCTAAAGATATTAAATGATATTAAATACTTGGTATTAAATATTTAAACTACTTTAATTCAGAAATGATTATATTTTTTATTGCATTCTGATATTCTCTCTGCCCTATTCTATGCCTAGCTTTTGGAATTATTATCAATTTACTATTTTTGATTAATTTATGTGCAATCTTTGCTCTTCTCATAAGTTGCCACTGTTCTGCATCACCAACAAATATAAATGCCTTTGAATTAAACTTTTTTGCAAGAGAATCAAAAACATATTTTTTGTGATCAATAATTCTGGCTTTGCCACTCATTCGTATCCATGACTTATAAAGGTCGTTAAGATCCTCTTTGAAGTATGGAGAAATTGAACAAAGAAATACTGCTTTGGGTTTTATTTTAATAGCTGCCAAAAAGGCAATATAAGCACCATAAGAGAATCCAAATAGATATGTTTGGTCACCTTCTTTCTTCGCTGCATTATATATGTCCATAAATTCAGAAACATATTGTGTCATTATTCTTCTTTTCCATTGCAACTCGACTGGTATAGGTTTAATTCCAACCTGCTTAAATACAGACAAAATGCTTTTGTAAGCTGGATTACTCAGAGATCCAAGATATTCAGGAATTATGTACACGACTTTTTTCATTAATTCACCATTTTATCATCGATTTGTCGTCGAAGATGCTCCGATCGGGATTTGAACCCGAGTTTCAGCCTTGAGAGGGCCGTGTCCTTGACCGTGCTAGACGATCGGAGCTACGATTGATTATATTAATCAAGGTAATATAAAATTAGTGCTATTCTCTACTTCCTTATTATCCTTCTTGCTATCCTGAAGTTCACGCTGTTTGTAAGAAGTTTCTCGCTCAGGAAATCTGCAAGAGTCAAATCCTCGCTGTTCGAGAATTCCACAATCTCGTCTATGAAAAGCTCCTTAAGAAGCTCATCGTTTGTCGGATCAACTGCTCCATTCTCTATCGCACCTATAAGCGCGTCTATCTTTTTCAAAGATGATGAAAACCTTCTAAGCGTTGAATCCGATATGCTTTTTACTGCTATTGCCTTTTGAAGAAGCTCCACGTGCATTGCAGCCTTGCTGTGCTTGTAGACAAACCTCAACGGCATGGAATAAAGGCTTCCTATTATATTATCGGAAACCTTGTTCCTCTTCTCTTTTCTTGTTGCCATAACGGCCGGCATTACAAGAAGGTTGTTCTCCGGCTTTATTCTTTTACAAGCTGATCCTGTGTAGCATCTCGCTATAAATGAGCTTCTTGTGCTGTGCCTCATCGCATAGAACAGGTTTACGTATGATGTGGCAGCAGAAGAGATAGTTCCATACAGCGCTTCAGGCCTTATTGTTCCAGATCTATTCAAAAGGTCTGCGATCCTGGTGAGATTGTTTAGATGCCTTGATAGCAGCTGCACCCTTCTCGATATTCCATCGTTTTTCGCATCATCCTCTATTGAGGGGTCGCTTACAGCATGGGTTATAGCATAGATAAGGCTTTTCACAGGAAGGGCGTTGGCCCTTGATCTTATTTCAAGGGATGTAGAGGCAGAGATGTGTGATTTTGATTTGTATGGTTTTGTTTTTTGCACCCTACCACTCGTGATCGTCGCCTGATCAGCCCTTATACTTCTACTAAACCTTTTTTAAACATTTTGCTTTTCCATATTTGCGGAATATCCTTCAATTCCTGTTTGCCTCTTTTCCTGTCATAGCCTCGTTCATTGAATATCTGTCTATTATCTTTGCCTTAATGCTGTCGAAATCATCAATCCTTCTTTCCCTTAGTATGTGCTCTGCCTGCTTGAGCTTGTTTGCATATATGTGGTAGGCCTTTATCGCAGCGCTGTACGCATCCCTTTCATGCCTGTCTTTTATCCCAATGCTCCTTGCCAGCATTCTTTTGTCTTCCAAAGATATGTCAGAGCTTGGGCAGAAGAGCCTTGAATTGAACGCTGCATTGACCTTTCTTATAACATGGTTTGGATTTCTCTTATCTGTTGCTATCACAGATGGCGTTCCTATCTTCCTTATATTTTCTACTATCCAGTCTATTCCTGCAAAGGTCTTGTGATCCATATACATTAGCCTTCCATCGAGCGATAGGCATGCGATTGCCGATGTCTTCCCAGAATCTATACCAACTATTATGTGGCTCATTCAAAGACTATGTTTGGTTCAGGCTATCGATTGTGTAGTTTATCGCCTCGCCCTCTGTCTGCGGTATTGTCATGTACTTGCAGTCAACGACTATCTGAGGTGTAGAAACAACATTGTAGAACTGCGCAAGCTGGAACTGGTGGTCTAGCACTGTTGTGCTGTTTGCTATGCAGGATCCTAGTTCGCTCGTATTTATGCCAGAGCCTAGAGCGGTATCATAGAGAGTGGAATTGCCAATTGGCTGCCCCACGAAAAGCTTGCTCAGGTTTGAAATAAATCCTGGGAAGTTCTTCTGGACAGAAGAGCACAGTATGTATTTTCCTATTTCTTGGGTGTTTTCAACCCCAGACGTATTGTAGAACTTTGTAGAATATGGGCTTGTGAAGAGTATGTCATAGCTAAGGTTCAGCTTTCCTGAATATTTGTTTGATATGTTTATTGATGATTCTATTCCCTGAAGCGCTCCAGGCGCATACGGATCTATGAATGTATCAATGGGAATAGGGGTCTTTGATGTGCACAGAACCTTGTTTGCTATTTGCACGGTGCCAGATGCAACTACAGTGTTGTTTGTCTTCATTCCGGGGTTTGTTGTATATGCAAGAGGCTGTATGACAGAAAGGTTCTTTCCATTAAGGAGAATGTCTATGTATGGGGTTTCATTGCTGAAAGGAGGTTCAAGAGGAACGCTGACAAACCATTCGTTCAATTGGGGAATGAAAGACGCGTTGGCCTTTGAGGCATCAAAGTAATATGGGATTGCAGTTGTTGAGTTGATGAAACTGTAGGATGCAAGAACCCTCTCTGCTGCGCTTATTGCCTGTGTTGAATTGTACATTTGGCTTGAGCATGTTCCGTTGACTATTCCGTAAATGCAGTTCTCGACAACGGTGCCCTTCTTGAAGTATGCAAGGGAGAAAGCGAGAGCTATTAGTATTACAATGAGGGCTATAAGAGAGATATGAAGATAATCAAGGCCGCCCCTCTTAAGTGCTGGCTTTATTATGAATACAGGTTCCTTTGCAGCTTTGCTTTTGCTCTCTGCCAATGTTTCACCATACCTTACTCTATGCTTTGCATATTTATTTAAAATTGCTGTTTTTATACGGACTTGACGGGATTTGAACCCGC
>JASHUQ010000045.1 GCA_030039935.1 Microcaldota archaeon | reverse complement strand
GTGATATATCAGTTGCAAATGCGATAAACAGCACGCAGACAACAAGGGTAATAGTGAGCCTCGACGAAGTTTCCATAGGAATGCCGGTTACATCGAGCGAGGTCACAACTCTTCCTGGAAACGTTGTATAAAAGGCATTTGCAAAAGCAGAGAAAATCTCCTATATTCTGAAAAAATTGCCAATATATAAATATCTGGAAATATGCTATATATCTAGTGTTTATATGATGAAAATATCTGGTGTTTATATTATGAAAAATATTGCAGCAGAATTTACAAGAGTAGGCGCTTATGAAACTTCGGGAGAATATGCTGATGCGGCAAGAGCAGGAATAAGATGCACAGATGATATGATTGAAGCTGGCGAACTAGAAAGCGCATATTCAATGGTCAGCAGAACAAAGAAAAACATCGGCAAAGCACTTGAAAAAGGGCAGATAGACATTGAAACAGCTGAAGGCCTTGGAAGAGAAATAACGATCGCAGGCATTGCAATAGAGAACGGTTTTAGAATTAGAGGAAGAGGACTTATAGGGCCCTAGGCCGAATGTGAATAAAATGTCAAATATAACAATAGCAAATGAAACAATGCAAGACAGCTCCGATACAGTGCAGTTAATGCCTTTATCAAGAGCTGATCTTCCTATTACTCTTGAGCCTCCAACACCAATAGATTCACCTATAAATGAGCCAAGAAACCTGATAAGAAAGAATCTAAGATGGCACGGCAGGGGAACAAGGGGCGCGACATCTGTAGCGCAGGGGGCAAAGTCAGCTGTGGCCGCGTTTTTTGGAGCAGGGTCATTTGCAGCTGCATGGTGGTTTACTTATAATGTTGCGTGGAGTGACTGGAGCGATATGTTCGGACCAGCGGCACAGAAGGTCAAAGTGCTTGCACAGGCTTTCATAACAGTTGGAACGCCTTCAGGCCTTATTTATGGAGTTTACAGAGGAGTAGGAAGAGCGTTCAGCTCTGCAAGAAGGACTAGAACTGGCGCGCCAAGAGGCGCACAGGTGGCATCTCCTGCTGGCGGCGGAGCACAGCCAAGCAGAGCATCTCCTTGATGATTATTGAGTGATAATATGATGGCAAAAACAACTGAAAAACTAAGTGAAGGGTCAAAAGTAGTCCTGGCAAATGCGCTTAGGAGCGAAATTTCAGAAATTGAGGAATCGCGCAAGGCTATGATAGAGCTTTTTGCAGGGCAGGCTGGAATCAGAACAGAAGGATTAACCGATACAAAATATGGATGGAAAATTACATTGTCTAAGAACATGTTAATTGTATGCATATATCCAGGAAGAGACACGGGGCTAGCCGCACAGCCTGGAACTCTAGATGAATTTGGATTGAGGCCGCATCCTGGAGAGCTCTGGGAGCATGTAACATATCTCGGCTGTTTTGATGGTTTGGATGAAGAACAGGACACTCCTATGCTTTATTATAACTGCAAAGCACAAAATGATAAAGGAAACGGAATAATCAAGACCCGTTCTGTAAGAAAGGGGCAAAGCTTCTACTCTGTAGAATGTAATGGAGAAGGATACTGTCATACTCTTGAGAATCCAGGGCTCCAGGTAAACCTCAGGCCCATTGTTCTTTTGATAAAGATGAAAAACCAAGATGAAGTAACAAGGCTGGAAAGAAAGGACGAAGCAAAACGGCAATAACGCTTTTATAGATTATGAAAATAATATTTTGATGATATTATGGAAAGCCAAAGACGCGAGCCAGCAAGAGAGGGTGCCTATGAATTTGTTAGGAAAAGCAGTGAAAGGCTAGGAATAAACGAAAGCGACCCTGGCTTTTTGCGTGAAATCAAGAGAGATCTTGAAAGCCTGGAAAGGATATAGCAGCCTTATTCTTTTTAGTCGATTCCGATGATATGATAAAATGGTAGCAATGGCTACAAGAAAAGAGAGGAGGTAAAGCCTGGCCAGTATGACGATCCAGTAAGCATAATTGCCTATTTTCATTAAATAGCAAATTATCCGAAAAGCATATATAATATACTATATGATATATCATAAGATTTTATGACCAAACTAGTTTCGCTATCGAACGAAGCATATCAGACTTTACTTAAAAGGAAAAGTAAGAAAATGTCCTTCTCAGACGCCATTATGCTGCTCTCTAAAGGAAAGGGTGACATAATGAAATTTGCTGGTGTGCTAAAGGATGTAGATGTATCAGAATGGAAAAGGCAGATAGCTAGGGATAGAAAGAAGAATTATGGCAGGAAAATAAAGGAGATATAATGGTAGTGCTTGATACAGATGTTGTAATAGACTTCCTTCACGGCGATAAGAAAATTATAGAGAAGATAAGAGAGTATTCAACCAAGGAAAGTACAGCGATAACTTCAGTAACACTATATGAGTTATTGAAGACTGAAAACGAGAAATCCTTAAGGCAGGTATACGATTTCATAAACAATATTGAAGTCTACAATCTGGGAATGAAAGAGGCAATAGAGACATCAAAGTTATTCAAAACTCTTAAGATAAAGGGCAAATTGATTGGAGAGAACGATGTTATGATAGCAGGCATAACACTATCAAATGACCAAATACTTATAACAGAAGACGAAAGCTTTGAAAATATAGGTAGTAAAAGTATAGTTATAATAGAATCTTAGTTTTTCTTCAATTCTTTTGGCAAAACCAAAGTATAAATATTTCATATTGAAAAGAATAGCGTGATAAGATGGATGTAGAGATAACAGCGCCACCAGTAAGTATAACATCAAGTTACACTGGCCTGGCATTTCAAGAGCAGCAAGAGCACGCAAATGCGGTATTGGAAGACTACAAAAGGTCGGGAATTGCAAAACCTGATGTCTGTACAGGGGTGATTGTTGGTTATATCGGGCCAACTTTAGAGCAGGTCAAATCAGCAGTTGTAGTGTTACAAGACGAACGTATGCTAAGATGGTTGTCAGATCCCAAAACCACAGTTGGGCAATCTGAAGTTGTTCCAAAAGAAATAAGGGAATTAGCTTCAAGTAGACTGCCACCCAAGCCACGATAGTAATAGGACTTAAGGAATGTCTTAGTTTTTCTTCAATCCTCTTAGAGAGAGGACACCCCCTATGTTTCCACAATT
>JASHUQ010000044.1 GCA_030039935.1 Microcaldota archaeon | reverse complement strand
ACTGACATACTGACACAATAATAAATAGGATTTCCAGATATAAATAGGTTCCTAGAAAAGAAGGTTTTTGTTGGTTTGTAATAGGGTTCTCTACGCAGGAGAAATCTCTCCTGTTCAAAATCTTGCATTTATATATAACCCACAAGCGTCATGGGGAGTCCGAGATTTGAACTCGAATGTCCAGCTCCCAAAGCTGGAAGTCTACCAGGTTAGCGTAACTCCCCGAGTAAGTTGTTATTGATTAGCTATTATAAAAAAGTTTAGTATAAATCAAATAAGAAGTTTATAAATATCTTATTGCAAAATAGTTATCTGCTTGTTTTATTGCTGTGTGATACTATGGCTTTACTGGATTTGCCGTGGCAGGAGAAGTACAGGCCGAATTCTCTTGCAGAGGTAATAGGGCAAAAGGCGATAGTGCAGAAACTCGCATCTTTTGTGCAAAAAGGCAACTTTCCAAGCATGATATTCGCCGGAAGTCCTGGAGTTGGAAAGACATCGTGCGCTCTTGCTCTTGCAAAAGACCTTTACAAGGATGAGATTGGAAGTTCATTCAAGGAGCTAAATGCGAGCGTTACTCCGGACACCCCGGTATTAGTACGACAGTCTGGGAAGATAAATCGTACAACTATGGGTGACATCTCTTCAGTATATTTCAGAAATGAAGATGATAAATATACATATCCTACAGATTTGGAGATACTTTCTATTGATAAAAAAACTATGAAAGTAGCATTTTTGCCAGTAAGAAATATTTCAAGGCATAAAGTCAGTAAAATAAGAAAAATACGCTTTGAATCTGGAAGCGTCAAAACCACTTTAGATCATTCTATAATTATATTAGACGACGAAGGACGAACCACGAGTCTTAAAGCTGGAGACCTGAAGATTGGGGACTATCTTCTTACGTTTAGGTCTGTAGTATATGGAGATGGATCGACAACTCTAGATCTAAGCAAGTATGCACCTAATGAATTTGTTACTGCGCTGAAAGGAAACCCGATTAAAAACCCAAAAATAAGGGCCATCTTAGATAAGGTAGACGTAGATGCGGATCTTTCATGGTTTATGGGTAGCTATATGGCCGAAGGCGTAACAGGTTTTAAGACTGGAACTGACACAAGCGGTATTACAGTGCTAACTTATGCTTACCCGAAAGAACAATCGTTTGCAGACAGGTCCGCTATGGTGGTCAACAGGATGGGATTTACGGCAGGAATGCATACTATAGTGTCCGGAACAAGCCATCGTGAATCTGGGCTTCAGATGACCGCATCATCAACACAACTTGCAAAGTTCTTTAGAGCCAATTTTTATGTAAAAGACGCAGTTTCTAGGACTGCACTATATAAGAAAATACCAGGATTTGTATTTGACCTTCCGTTAGAGCTTAGATATGAGTTCCTAAAAGGATATTCAGGCGATGCAAGTGGAGAATGGAACAAGACTCTTAGATATACTTCGATATCTAAAAACCTTTTAATAGATGTTGCGTGGCTTGCGCGCATATCTAACCTCGACAGTTTTCTGTTTGATAAAGAATGTAGGATTACATGGAGGAAGGCAGCTGCATCTTATGCCTTTAGTGAGTTATTGCCAGTTGAACCATTTATAAGATTTCTCAGCAACATAAAAACTGGATTTAACTGGAGATACGAATTTCGACATTCCTTATATAACAAAATGTCAAAACGTGTGGAAAAGTCACTTATTTTATCTGTTTTGAACAGGATCGATGTGAACAAACTATCAATAGAAAAGCGAATACAGCTAGATCATCTTAAATCGTTAGCCCTGTCTGATCTCTCTTCGTATGCAATCAAAGGATTAGAAGACATTGATTATAATGGATATGTGTACGACGTATCAGTTCCCGATAGCGAAATGTTTTGGGGAGGAACAACTCCGATATTGCTGCATAACAGCGATAGCAGAGGCATCGACGTGATAAGAGGAGAGGTGAAGGAGTTTGCCAAGACGCTTTCCATGGCAAAAGTTCCAGTAAAAATAATATTCCTTGATGAGGCCGACTCACTTACTGGGGATGCACAGCATGCTCTAAGAAGGACAATGGAAAAATATTCTGGAGAGACAAGGTTCATACTCAGCGCAAACTACGCCAGCAAGATAATAGAGCCTATACAAAGCCGTTGCGTTGTATTTCGCTTCAAGCCCCTTACAGAAGATGAGATGAAAGAATACATAAACAGGATAGCTAAGTCTGAGAAGCTCAGGATTGATGAAAAGTCAGTAAATGCCCTTATCTATGTTGGAGACGGGGATCTTAGAAAGATAAGCAACATACTGCAAAGCGCGGCAATGCAAGGCAATGATATAACAGAATCCAGCATATACGACATTGCAGCAAGGGCCAGGCCAAAGGAGATATCATCAATGCTTAAGTATGCTGTAACTGGGGATTTTGAGAATGCCAGAAAGGAACTTGACAACCTTTCTCTCAACCATGGAATGAGCGCAGAGGACATACTTTCACAATGCTACAAAGAGGTTCAGACAATGAACATTGATGAAAGGGCAAAGCTCAGCATCATTGTTTATCTTGGAGATTGCAATTTCAGGGTAGTAGAGGGTGCGAACGAAAGGATACAGCTTGAAGCTATGATCGCAAGGATAGCCCTGATTGCAAAGGAGAAAGGCTGATCATCCTTTTTTTCTTCTTTCAATCCTTTCCTCTATTATCTTTTGCATCTTCTCATTTGGCATTCCAGGAAATGCAAGATATATTCTTTCCTCGTCTTCCCTCTCTCTTCTCAGCCTGTTCCTTTCCTCTTCATCTCTCTTTATCTCATCCTGTATCCTTCTTGCCTCCTCTTTTGCCAATTTTGCAAGCTCTTCTTGAGTTCTAAGCAAAGTTGTAGGTGCGCTTATTGTAAGCGCATCCCTTGCAAAGTCTGCAACAGGCAATTCCGCACGGTGTGCCAAATCTGGAACTATTACCGTGCTCCCTATTCCCATACTTTCGTGGCTCTGTTCTAGCTCTCTTCCATCTATTACTACCATACTATCATGTCGTCCAAACTGGGCGATTAGAACGTCAGAATAGGCATTTAAATACAACGTTGCATACCACGTTGATTAACGTTTACGGCACATTATTCCACTGTTATCTCCATTGGCCCTGCATAGTCAATATCTGGCCCTTTTATGTAGAAAGTTACTAGGTAGCTGTTCCTGTCATCTATTGTGAACGGGATATTTGGATCGCAGCTCACAAACTCGAATGGCTTTGATATGGTTACCTTTCTCACAGTGTTTCCGTAAGTCAGCGCCTTGTACATCTGAACGCTGTTCTTGAATATGTTTCCTCTGGGCATGTTGAGTATTACTCCTGAATTCTCTATCTCTGCGCTCTTGGTGCTTGTCTTTAGTATAACCTTGTTTATCTGCACCTTTATCATGCTTACCTCATCTGCGCTGATGCTCAGTGTGAGAGGTCCAGCGTATGTGTAGTCTGGAGCTTCTATTGCAATCTTGAACTCTGCCCTTTCCCCGCTCTGCACGCTCTTTGGTAGATTGGGCTCTACAGAGACTAGCTTGAAAGGGTCAGATACATCTATCTTGCTTATTGTTATTGGAGGAGCTTGCTGTGCCTTGAGCCTTTCCTTGAGAGCTTCGAATGGAAGAGCGTCCTGCTGTGTCTTGTTCTGGAAAGGAACCGTAATAGTGAACCTCTTTTCTTTCACTTCCATTCCCTGCATAGCATGGGACGATCCTCTCCATTTTATGTTGATGGAGGTAATGTTAATTTTCTGCGCGCTACCTTTTCTGTTAAATATGCTTCCTATATTAAATTTCATAGTAGTTTTCCTCTATCAACACATAAATACTTTTAGTACTATAATGTATAGGTGCAATGAAATTCGAGTACAAAGATGGGAAGATAGATTACAAAACCAAGGTTCTCAAACCCTTAGATGTGCTTGTACTTAGGTTTGTAAAGGCGCTTGAATTTAGATATGTGATAGTAAGCGGATACGTTGCAATATTGTTCGAGAGAAGTAGAGAAACAGAAGATGTCGATATTATAATAGACAAAATATCGAAAGAGCAGCTCAAACAATTCATTGAGAAGGCGGAAGGCCTTGGTTTCTTCATGATAAATGCCTTTGACGTTGAGGATGCATATTCTCTGCTTTACGAGGATGTATCTTCTTTGCGTTTTGCGGAAAAGGACGAGTTTGTGCCAAATTTTGAGATCAAGGTTGCAAAGAGCGACATGGACCTTTATAGCATAGAACACCCGATAGAAGTTGCGTTGATCAATGGGCCTATGCTTAAAATAGGGCCAATGGAGCTGCAAATTGCATACAAATTACGACTTGGGAGCGACAAGGACAATGAGGACGTTAGACACTTATACAGGTTATTTGCAAAATCATTAAATAAGCAAGAGTTGAAATACTTCTTACAGAAGCTAGATGTGAAAGAGTCTACATTCGAAAGTGTTTTAAATGAAAGAATTTCCTAATTGGGACAGTAAAAAGCTGATTAAAGAACTCGAAGAGGAAAAGGAACGAAATAGACAAGAGAGACTTAGGTTCATAGATTTGTATGTGGAATGGCTAAAGAGAAAGAGCAATGCTGATTGGGAAAGGAGGCGCAAGACAGTAATAAATGAAATTTACAGGAAAAAAAGCTAATTGATTTTTAAAAGGTGTACTTTATGTTAAAAGAGGGATCAAAGGCAATAGACTTCAAGTTAAAGGGCGTTGATGGGAAGACGCATTCGTTGAAGGATTTCAAGACAGAGTACATCGTACTTTATTTCTATCCAAAGGACCTAACTCCTGGATGCACGATGCAGGCAATCACATATTCTAAGAGGATAGACAAGTTCAAGGGTCTAGATGCTTCAGTCGTGGGGGTGAGCAGGGATGACACAAATCTTCATAAAAAGTTCAAGAGCACCTGCAGGATAAAGTTTATGCTGTTGTCGGATCCAACAAACAAGATACACAAGGCTTATGGAGCATATGGAGATAGAGGGATATTTGGAATGGGCACGCTAAGAAACACTTACATAATAAGAAAAGGAAAGGTTGTAAAAATATTCAGGAAGGTAAAGCCTATCGAGGACCCTGACAACGTCATAAAGTACATCAAGGCTCACATGTAGCCCAGTTCCTTCAATCTCTTCTTTATCATGTCTGTCTCGTAGTTCGACTTGTCTGTCTTCTTGTCGCTGAGTATCATCCTTAGGATGAATGCAACGTAGCTCGACACAGATGGAAACCCTGTTCCCTCTATGTGCTTCTCTATCTTCTTGAAGAGCGTTGTGGGCACTGATATCGATGTGAATGCAATCTTGCTTTCTCCTTTTACTCTCATGCAATCATGTATAATTTGAACAGAAAGCTTTTTATATCTAATTATACATAATTGATTAAATTATGGATAATTAATGATTACATGGCAAAGGAAAACAAGGTCGTAGATGAACTTAATAAAAATCCAGACAAGAGGCACTGGGACATATTTGGAAGGTATCTTAAAAAAAGCAAGGCGAAGTATTACAAGGTGTTCTT
>JASHUQ010000043.1 GCA_030039935.1 Microcaldota archaeon | reverse complement strand
CCTATAAAGTTATGCACATACCTGTTCTTGAACTTGTCCCACGAGTATATGTATATTCCTAAAAATATCGCTTCGAGGAAGAACGCGAACACTTCTATGTACAAGGGAAGGATCGCAACCTGGCCTACAAGGGCTATGAACTTAGGCCACAGCAAAAACAGCTCAAGCGCAACAAGCGTTCCAGAGGCTGTTCCTATCGCAAAAAGCACTATAAGGACAATGGAAAGCCTCCTTGCTATTGCTGTGTAATACCCGTCCTTTTTCCTTATGCCAAGGAATTCCGCAATCACTATTATTGCTGGAAGGGCTATGCCCATTGATGCGAGTATTATGTGCACCGCAAGGGAAAAAGCCATGAGAAATCTGTCAAAATCCACTACAGTAATCATATACTTCTATTCAGACTTGCAACAAATAAATAAAAAGTATATACATTAAAGTTATCTCCTGTTCCTCAATCCGGTCCACCATATGCCAATCGAAAGGATCAAAATTCCTGAGAAAATGCTCTTGTCCGCATATTGGTTAATGCAGTGGCAGAGCTGGCTTGGCATGCCTACTATCTGCGCCGGACAGTTGCATATCGCATTATAGTAGTTCAGATAACCATAAGAGATAAGGACGACTCCCATTATTATAGCGGTTATCCCATAGGCAAGCCATGCTTTTCTTGTAGGCATAATACCACATATTATAGTGTAATATTGACTCTCTTTTTATAATACTTTAGGAAAAGCTCTTCAATAGACCTTTTTGTCATCTCTATCGCCTTGTTTATCCTTTCTATATCGCCCTTTATCTCAGATATAGATCTATTCCTTTCCGTCTTGCTTCTCTCAGCCCTTGTCAAATCCCTTCCCACAAGTTCAAGCTCAGACACCTCGCTCTGGATCGGCCTCTTCTTGTCGTCAAGCATCTCAACCTCTTCAACAAGCCCCATGAGCGCACCAGATAGGACAAAATCTATTGCGCCCTGTATTCCAGACCTATTCTTCAGATCGATCTTCCCAGATTCTATTTCCTTCTTTAGCGATGATATGCTTTTGGAAAACTCCGTATATTCTACCCTGTTTCTTGAGAAATGCTCTATAGGGCTATCAAGGTAATATGAAATCGGCCTCTTTACGTGAAGCCCATGCTCGTATTTCCTTGCCGCTTTGTCAAGAGGAGCAAGCATTGCCTGCGCCTTTGATTTTATCTCAGATATGCTTTTGCTTATCGATGCGAGCTCTGCAACCTTGCTTTCCCTTGCGGATTCTGTTGTCCTCAGCGCGCTTGCATCGGTCTCCTTTGTTGCGCTTTTGTTCTCGAGCTCAGCCCTTGCCTTGTTTGTCATTTCCAGCTCATCATAGAATGCGAGTATCTTGTCTACATTGCCCATTACGCTTCTGTACTCCTCGAATTCCCTGGCTCTTGAGTCAATCTCGTACCTGAGCGCCTTTGCATGCTTTTCCATGCTAGAAAAAGAGGACTTGAACATGTCGAGCTCATTTGAATATGCCTGCAATACAGCCTTGAACTTGTTGTTTATTTTTAGAATTTCATTTATTATCGTTTCAATCTCGTCTAGCTTGGCTTTGTACCTTATGTAGGCATTCTCGTGCTGCTTGTCCACCTGCCTTACGAACATCCTTCTCAATGCTGTTGTATACGCACCTTTCTGCTCTTTTATGAATGTCTGGCTTGCAACCCTCATGTATTCAAGGTCTGGGCCGTTGAGCGACTTTTCAAACCTTTCGCAAGCCTCAATAAAAGACCTTTTGGACGCCTCCATCTCCGCAACCAGATACGAAGCCTTCATTTCAAGGTTACCAAGCCTTTTGTCGAATGTATCATTAAGAAAAATTGGAAGATTATCTAGGCTGATATTCTCTATTTTATCGCTTCCCCCTCTGCCAAAGAACACTATATCATCATTATTATTGTTATTTCAAAATATTAATATTATTGCATGAAAGAATATAATGGCAATGTTGATTCTTCGGTTAACACCTAGTTTTATATACTAGAAAAACAAAAGTTTTCTGATGAAATCTAAAAAAAGCGACTTGGGGAAAATTCAGTTTGTTCACTGCGCCATGCCAAACATGGCGCTCAGCGAAGCCGATACAAGGTACACCATTTCTGAAAGGATAGAGCTCCCTTTTCCAATAGCCGTCATGGTTGACAGCGAAAGGCTTGCAAAATATCTGTCTACAACAAGCAGGAACATACCTTTTGTTTCATCCAACAGCATTTATCTTAATGGAAATCCTGTAAGGCTGAAATCAAGCCACATTGTAGAGGTAGGGGATGGCCTAGAGGCTGGCAAGGCTATAAGGGTTGACAGCTATGCAATTCCATCAATAAAATTCGACTTTTTCAGCAATTTCGATACATACATAAAGCAACTTAGGATCGCCATGTTTTTGACAAACTCAAGGAATATAAGCGAACTGAAAAAGGCAAATATATACAAAGTAAGGTGATGGGATGCCAGATGAAGCGGTAGCAAGAGAAACACAAGATAGGAAAATGCAGCACATAAACATAATAATAAATGAGGATACCCAATACAAAGAAAAAACAACAATGCTTGAACTTGTAGACATAAAGCCCAAGAAAGGGAAAATAGATCCCAATTCTGTAGATATAGAGGCAAGCCTTGTCGGCAAGAAAATATCTTCACCAATCTTCATATCTGGAATGACAGGGGGGCATCCCGTTGCAATGGAGATAAACAAGAACATAGCAATAGCAGCGTCAAAGCTGAAGATTCCTATGGGGGTGGGAAGCCAGAGGGCTATGCTCGAGAACGAGGCTTTGGCATATACTTATGATGTGAAGAAATTTGCAAGTCCTTTGATTCTGATAGGAAACATGGGAGCAAACAGGCTTCCGAAATATGACAACAAAAGAATACAAAAGATGCTCGATTCTGTAAAGGCTGATCTCATAGCAATACATACAAATCCAGGACAGGAGAGCGTTCAGCCAGAAGGAGACATAGATTTTAGGGGAGTGTATGAAAGAATTGTAGACCTTGCAAAGAGCATAAAGCAGCCTGTAATAGTGAAAGAGGTTGGCAACGGAATATCAAAAGAGATAGCAAAAATGTTCAACAAAAAGGTATTTGCTATCGATGTGCAGGGAGCTGGAGGAACAACATGGATCGGGGTAGAAACATTCAGGAGCAAGGGATCCTATGGAAACGCATTCTGGGACTGGGGGATTCCAACAGCATTGTCTGTTCTTGAGGCAAAGAGCGAGTTCAAGGGGCAGGTGTGGTCCAGCGGGGGAATAAGAAACCCAATAGATATTGTGAAATCTATTGCAATAGGCGCAGATATGTGCGGAATAGCAAAGCCCGTAATAGTTGCGGAAAGGAAGGGAGGATCAGAAGGAGTTTACAACTTTATGAATGATATGATAAATGGGGTTAAAAACGAGATGGCAGCCCTTGGATTCTCATCAATAAAAGAGCTAAAGAACGCAAAGATATCTTTCAAGGAACCATTGAAGAGCATTTTGAAAGACAGGAAAATAAGACTATAGTGATTTTGTGGCAAAAAAGGCAAAAGGATTGTCAAAAGAGGAGATATCCGCAATGAAAGAGCGCATCAAGGAGATAAATTCAAAGAGTGATGGGGAAAGCGCGGTTCTTGCAGCTATTGCAAAGATGCCAGAACCTTACAGGACAATGGGCAAGAAACTACATTCCATAATAAGGGCGAATGCACCATCGCTTGTGCCAAGGACATGGTACGGCATGCCTGCGTATTCAAAAGATGATCAGGTATTGTGCTTTTTTAGAGGAGGGGATAAGTTCAAGGAGAGATACATGACTTTTGGATTCAATGACATAGCAAAGTTAGACGACGGAAACATGTGGCCCATTGTATTTGCCATAATAAAAATTACAGCCAAGGAAGAGGAAAGGATCGCCGCATTGGCGAAGAGGGCGGTTGGCTAAAAGTTGCGGGCATAACATAATTTTTTACCACCTAATTTTAGGTAGATAATGAATGTCTAATTTATCTACCTAAAGCATCCAGTCTACGTGAAGTGATGTGAACTTTGCATATATCTATATACCTGTCAATATGTTTAGATATATCAGGGAATCTGTTCTAGTTTTCCGCTTCTAGCCAATTCCGTAGTTTGTCTCTGAAGTTGCTC
>JASHUQ010000042.1 GCA_030039935.1 Microcaldota archaeon | reverse complement strand
GATCTAGAAACGTTGCCATCGCTGCATAGAAAACCAAAAACATAGGCCGAAGCTACCGACCAAGTGTCAAAAAACTTATCGTTTAGGAGATATTTTCCTTTTCTTTTGACCCTACTGATTCTGAGCTTATATGCCTTATCATTTATAGCTGCTACTGTTCGTTTAGGAAATAGTTTATAAACTTCTGCATTTTCAGGATAATTACTTGATAGTAATGCAAGCTCTCTTTTAGACCAACTCGGTTGTTTCCTTTTTGTCAAATCAAAGTTATGCTTCATCCTGTAAATCGTTTTTACGCTAACATTATTTTCCTTAGCAATTTCTAATGGGCTTTTTTTCTTCAGTTGATTTGCAAGGTACTTTTTTGAATGGTACTGTTTCATAAGTAACATTTCCCTGAACAGATATTTAAATTTTACGGCTAACTTTTCTTTGCTTATTTTGGGCATCTTTCTGCATGATTGATTTTGTAGTATTGCCTTTTTATAATATATTGTCATTATTTATCCTCTTGTGGAATAATCCTATTGCTGTGGGTAAATGCTCGATGCAAATACTGCTAAAGTAGCAAAGTCACTTTTCAAGAAATATTATCAGAATGTTGAATTCAAGGTTGATAATATTGCAAACCGAGAGTTCGGGTTCGGCGATTTTGAGAAGAAAATCGCTTTCAGGCACTATTCCTTCAAAGACCCGCAGTCTCTCAAGAAATATGTTGTTGAAAATGTTCCGATATTCCTAAACTTCTCAAGTGCTCTTTATAAGTATCCAGATGCACAGCCAATGGAAAAGAAGATGTGGCTTGGATCTGAGCTTATCTTCGACCTTGACGCGAATGATCTTAATCTAAAATGCCAGAGCGAGCATGGAAGGAACTGGGTCTGCGACAACTGCCTTTCTAGCGTAAAGAATGAGACAATAAAGCTAATAGAGGACTTTCTTGTTCCGGACTTTGGATTTTCAAAGAATGAGATATCTGTTAATTTCAGCGGAAACCGAGGATATCATGTAAGGGTCAACAACAAAGATGTGGTTGACCTAACTTCAGAGGAAAGAAGAGGTATCAGCGGATACATCTCTGGAATTGACATTGACATAAGTGCCTTCTTTCCAACGCTTGGCCAGAAGGGCAAGCGCCTTGTTGGCCCGAAGCCTGGAGATTATGGGTGGGGGGGCAAGCTTGCCCGCGGGATTGTGACAGCGCTCAATTTGGGAACAGACTCGCTTGTTGGCCTTGGAATGGATTCCAAGATGGCGAAGAAGCTGGAAGCGAGCAAGGCAGATGTCATATTTGGAATAACAACTGGTAATTGGGACAAGGTAAACATTCCAAAGAAGGCCGAATTCTGGAGCTCTGTGCTCAAGCACATGGCCATATCGCAGAGCAAGATGATAGACAAGAATGTTACAAACGATGTAGGCCATCTGATAAGGATGCCAAATACAATCCATGGAGATACTGGCTTGCTGGGAAAAACAGTATCGATAAGTGAGCTTGATAGGTTTGACCCAATGAGGGAATCTGTTATATTCAAGGATGGAACGTTGAATGTTTCTACCGGAATTGTTCCAAGATTCTACATGTATGGAAATGAATACGGACCTTACAGCAATTCAAATCTCAGTATTCCTACATATGCTGCTCTTTACATATCGCTGAAACGTCTTGGGAGAATAGTTTACTCATGAATTCGCAAGTGTTATATATGCATCTTAACGTGAATAATACAGCGGTTTTCTAATGGAAGAGATTCAGGTATCATCAGGCAAGAAAAGCGTTGGTGGCCAAACAAAGCAGCATGCAAAAAACACTATAAATGCGCTCAAGGAAAACTGGAAGATACTCGCACTTGTAACTTTTATTTATTTTGTAATCGCCCTAATCAACAGCTGGCCTGTAACAGCCAACATAACAAACACTGTAGCCGGAACCGGCGGAGATCCTTACCAAACCCTATTCAACATATGGTGGGTCGGCCACTCTGTCTACATAACACATCAAAGCATATGGCATACAACGCTTCTATTCTGGCCTGTCGGGGCCCCTCAAGGTGCGAGCCTTGTATACCAGACAATGATGCCCATTGCCTCTCTCTTTGCATTTCCATTCAGCGCAATAAGCCTTGTATTTTCCTATAATCTTCTCTTCTTCATGGGCTTTGTCCTATCTGGGCTTACAATGTACATCCTTGCAAAGTACATAACAAAGAACACGCTTGCAGCTTTCCTTGCTGGCCTTATATTTACATTCAGCGCATTTCACATTGCTCAAGCATACGGCCATCTTGACTATGCAAACCTCGAATGGGTACCTCTTGCGATATACTTTTTCATTAGGGTTATAAAGGAAGAACATAAGTACGCGAACGCGATCGCTTTATCCGTATCAATGATACTTGTAATGTTCTGGAGCGGAGTGGACATTGGGGTAATGACGCTTTTTGCAATGATCCTGATATTTGTTGTTTACCTCGTGCCAAAAGATGGACGTGCCCTTGTTCTTAAGAAGAAATTTTTCATGTCAGTTTTTCTTTTTATCATTGTCACTCTTATTCTTGGAAGCTGGGCCTTTATCCCAATAGTAAAAACGCTTTCATCGCAGGGCGGATCATCCACATTGAATACTCTAAATTCCATACAGAACAATGAGATCTGGAGCGATAGCCCTCTCTCGTTTTTTGTTCCGGGATATGACAACGGGATATTCCATGGAGTTTCACTCTCATATGCATCAATCTATAATGGTGATGTCGGGGAAACAACATCCTACATAACATATACAGTATTGGCTCTGAGCATAATAGGGATATGGAAGGATAGAAGAAGGTCATATCTCTGGCTTTTCATAACAATTGTTGCCGGATGGCTCGCGCTTGGCCCCAACGGCGGACTTTATTATATTTATAAATCAATACCTGTATTCAACATTGTAAGAGAGCCAGGCCGATTCGATTTATTTGTAACCCTTTCCATGGCCATACTTGCATCTTTTGGATTCAAGTACATAGATGAAAGAATAAAATCATCGAACAAAAACTCTCTTTCAAAGAGGCTTGGGGTTGTTTTAGTCATAGGAGTGCTTTTCTTGATAGAGAGCAATGGCATGCCCCTCTCGGGCTCTTTTGCAAAGCAGATAACAACAACTGTACAGCCCATACCCCAATTTTATGCAGCGGCGAGGAATATTTCTGGCAATTTCTCTGTGCTACAGCTCCCAGCGCTGACCAACGCGAGTGCGCCAGAGCTGTATCCGGGACTTGACACATATTACGTAACCGCACTTGACAAGCCAACCCTTGGAGGCTATCTTACAAGAGAGAATACAACACAATTGCTTTCTTTATATTCTATTCCGTTGGTGGCCCAGGCTACAGAGCTTGAATATTCAAACAATGCAACCTATCCTGAAGTGGTAACCCAGAACCTGACAAACCAAACCCTATTGTCTTTGTACAGCGATGATGTTGCTTTCGTTACCCTCCAAAAGAGCGCTTACCAGAATACGCAGCTCAATGAACTTGGAGGTTATTTGATTGATACATTTGGCAACACCATTTACATAGACAACACAATAGCTGCATGGGAAACCGCGCCAACATTCAACAAGACAATCTTCAAGAGCTATGTTGCATTCCCAGATGACTACTATCCTGTATCTACAACATGGATTCCAGTCACAGTGTTCATAAATGGAAGCTATGGCACGCTCTGGAGCCCGATTGAAGAAGATGGCATAAGCGGCCTTGTAACCGTATTCTCTCCATATCCCAACACAACAAACGTATCAAGGGAGTTTTACTCCGGCAATATCTACAGAGTAAATACCTCTGTGAGCTTTAGAGGAATCGCAATCAACGGAACTGTACATCTTTCTGTTGATACTCTGAATACACAGGGTAGCATATCGCAGCTTACCTCATTCAACCTAACAAACAATCTTCAAGACTACATATTCAATCTAAGCCTGATATCTGGACCTACCGGTGCGCCTCTGTTCTTTGTAGGCCAGGGCTCTGGCTATGCTGGCATAGAAAATATAACCTTCTCGAGATACAAATGAAAGAGGTAAAAGTGATAGTAGACCAAAGGGAGAGAAGCTCAGGGCTAATGGACAATCTGAAAGAGAAGGGAGTCATGGTCTACATGAAAACTATTCCTGTTGGGGACTACATTATCTCTGACAGAGTAGGGATAGAAAGGAAGACTGTCAGCGATTTTGAGAGCTCTCTTGTAAGCGGAAGGCTATTCGACCAGGCCACAAGGCTAAAGGAGAACTACAAGCTTCCCATAGTGATAATAGAGGGAGACAGGAGCGAGTTCCACCTTGGAAAGAACATAATAACTGGTGCGATAGTCGCGCTCTACATTGATTACAATACAGAGGTAATATTCTCTGACAACAAAATAGACACATCAAACATAATTGCGAGTATTGCAAAGCATGAACAGGTGCAAAATGACAGAGGGCCTTCGCTAAAAGGAGGTAAGAGGGCTTACACAGACTCGAACTTCCAGGAATACATAATAGGAAACCTTCCTGGAATAGGACCAAAGCTTGCAAAGTCACTCCTAAAGCACTTCAAGAGCGTGAAGAATATTGCCAATGCAAGCGTAGAAGAGCTTATGAAAGTGGAGAAGATAGGAAAGAAGAAGGCGAAGAGGATACACGAGACAATAAACAACGATTACAAGGAAGAGTCACTCCAATCGTGATATAGCCATCTTTTGCAGAATAAAAAGATCTGTGTCTTCCTTTTGGCTTATCCCGAATTTCCTTGCAATTCTTTCTGAATCTTTTTTTGTTATGTTGAATTCCTTTGAATTGATATATTTATTAATTTTTGAATACGCAGGATTGCTGCTCGCAAACAGGATAAATTTTTTGTCTGATTTTGCACCCATTTTTTTTATTGCTGCATCTATTTGCCTAGTCATTGCTGCGAAGAGCATCATTTCCATGGATAAGCTGTTTGATATGTTTGCCTTTGATTTGAATGCCTCTACCGCATTTGCATAAGCCGCAATAAGATGCAATCTGCTTATAACATGATTCGGGTCGAATATTTGTATTGTGTTCTTTGTTTTTTTATTTATCTTAGATATTTCCTTTAGAAGTTCATCAAGGGGCATCTTAGAATCAGAAATTTTTATAACATAATTCTCTTTCATTCGTTCACTTCAAACAAAAAGTATGGAGAAAAGATTTTGCAAGTTAGCCTTTAGTAACGGTATGTTCACAGGTCGCGTGAGCTCCCTGTCTACGCACCCGTCCTATCAAAGTCCTATAATTGGACCGGCCTGGTGTCTCGTTTCGGGTACAGCTTCGTCCTTAGATGCTTTCAGGACTTATCCTTTTGGCGCGTGGCTACCCGGCGGTGCGATCACAACCGGTACACTAGAGGCGCCGATCCCCTGTTCCTCTCGTATTAGGGGGGTCTTATCCTCTGACACCTGCACTCCCAGTAGATATTACCGTACTGTCTCGCGACGTACTGAACTCATCTCGTGTTCGTTTTTAATGGACGAGCAGTCCAACCCTTGGCGACTTGTGCACCGCCAGGATAACGAAGGACCATATCGATGTATCAATCCGCGAGGTCGATGTGAACTCTCACCCGCGACGAATCGGTTACCTCCAGAGTAACTTGTTTCACAGCTTGAGGCCCCATTAAAAAGGCCATCAACGTTCGTTAAGCCCTACTTTCGTATCTGCATCCCACGCTTTTCAGAATACAGTCAGCCCAGCATTTGCCTTTGTGCTTACCGCCGGGTTTCCAACCCGGCTAAGCTGAGCATTGGTGAATTTCGTTTCCTTATCGAAATCAACCGTCCAGTCTAACTATCCACCTGTAGCTGTCCCCTTCCGGGTTAGCTATGCAATAGACTAAAATTGGTGTTACATTGTCGCTCCATGCCCGCCGCAGCGAGCACTTCGACGCTCCCAATTACGCTATGTATAATCCATCGCACAACAACCGCAGGATATAGTCAAGCTTCATGGAGACTTCATTTCCCACTGAGAGATCGCGGCATATTCACCGCGAAGTAAGTTCGCCGGATCCAAAGTTGGGACAGTGGGACAGTCGTTACGCCATTCATGCAAGTCACCTATTAAGTGACGAGGTATTACGCTACCTTAAGAGAGTCAGAGTTACTCCCGCTCTTTGCCAGCGCTTATTCCCCTTGAAAAGGGCTTTCACGTACTGGCGGTGAGCAGGCGTCACCCACTGTACTTAGCCTTTCGGCTTTGCGGTGAGTTGTGTTTTTGATAAACAGTCGCTGTCCCCTTGTAAATGCTATCTGCGCATACAATACGCAGACATGGCTTATTGATAACTTACGCCACTGATTTGCCGAGTTCCCTAACTTTGGTTATTCCGTCACACCTTGGCCTTTTCAGCCAGCAACACTTGTACTAGTTCTAAGTACGGAGTGATATGATCGTTGCAGATTCCCTTTTCACTGGCTCAGGAACTCATTCCAATGTTCATTTAGCTGCTTCTCCTCATAACGAGACTCCACAGCCATTTGCACTCTCTTTCGGAACTATCCCCAAACGTCAGAAATCTACCTTGCGTTGCCGCTATCCTACACATCACGGGCTGGAATATTAACCAGCTTCCCTTTTGAAATATGGTGATTGGCCTATTTCTTAGGACCGCCTAACTCTCCGCTGACGAGCGTCGCGAAGAAAACCGTGTGCTTTCGGTGCATGGGATTCTCACCCATGATTGATGTTACTTATACCAGGATTTTCACTGCAGAACGGTCCACAAGTTCTTTCGAACATGCTTCTTGCCGTTCTGTACGCCCCCTTACCAGTTTTTCAACTCTAGGGTCTCGGTATCAGATTTAGCCCCGTATATCTTCGGTCAAAAGCTCCTCAACTGGTACGCTATAACGCGTTTTTTAAAGGGTGGCTGCTTCTGAGCCTACCTCCCAGCTGTCTAAGAAAATCTCAACCTTTGCTACACTTAATCTGAATTTAGGGACCTTAACCTTAGTCACTATCTTTGCAGTCTCGCCGCGCTAGCTTACCCAACGTGGCCGACTCCAGGAATCTACGCAGCATATGCATTCGGAGTTTGATAGATGAGTGGACTCTTTCGAATCCATACTCATCATTCGGTAGCTCTACCGCATACGCAAGCTCATCCTGAGCTATCCTAAAGATACTTCAGAGGGGACCCGCTATTGCCACGCTCGAGTGGTATATCGCCGCTACCCGTAGTTCACCCAACAGGGCATGCCATGACAGGATGCGGACCTCCACCAGGCGTTAGCCTAGCTTCGTCCTGACCACGAGTAGTTCGCAGTGGCTTCGGGTCGTATAAATGTGACTCTGGCATTTTCATACCATGCGCCTCAATATTTGCGCGCTCTCGCTTTCGCTTAGCATTTCTGCTTGCCACACCTATACACTCCCTGGCTCTTGCTTCAAGAAGAATGATAAGACACTGTTCCACTTGCCTCGATTGATTATTTCTAATCTTCTCTTCGGCGAGCTTCATTCCTTCCGCGCCTTACCTTCGTGTCACCACCTAGTTTCAGATCTTTTCAATCCCATGTGTATGGGTTCTTTTCAGCTTTCGCTCACGCTACTTGTTCGCTATCGGTCTATGGCCAATATTTAGGGTTGGAATTTAATGCTCCCGTATTCACTCTGCGTATTCAGGCAGAGTTACTCTATTATAGCAATCTCCAAAACGATTTAATCTACGAGGCTGTCACTCTCTATGGCGGTTCTTTCCAGAACCTTCGACTATCATCTTGGATGAAACGCTACACCACATCTCTATTTTTGTTGCCAAAAAAGATTCGGCTTGCCCTGTGCGGCTTTCAATCGCTTTATTCACCGCATCGCTAATGCTTTCTTCTCCTTCGGGTACTAAGATATTTCAGTTCCCCGAGTATGCATGCACATTACTGTGCAATTAGGAAATCCCGGGTTCAGAGCCTGACCTGCGGCTACCCCGGGCTTATCGCAGCTTGCCACGTCCATGTCAGCTGCCACAGCCTAGCCATCCCCTAGATGGTTTAATTACTTTGCAAATCTCTTCTCCTAAATCAATTGCCAAACAGGCAATCTCACAAATGCAAACTGAACAGCATAGATTATGGTATCTAGATAGGTATTTTCATCAAGCAGAAAAAGCTCTCTAATACGAAAAGAAGCCTATAAGAGCTGTGCTGCCATAATAGCACCAAGCAGTATTTACGTTGAATAAGGTATAAAAGGATTGCGGTATTTTGCGATGACAGGAATTATCCTCAATCTAACGCTTTTTACTTGTCATTTCCAGCATTTCTCTCAAGAGGGCAGGAACTTTGCTAATGCTATTCTCTTTGTTAAAGTGGCCGTATTGATGCACAATAACGATTTTTGCGCCAAGGTTTTTCTTAAAAACTTTTGCGGAGTTTAATGGAACATATGGGTCATCATCCGAGAATATCGCAGTAATCCTTTT
>JASHUQ010000041.1 GCA_030039935.1 Microcaldota archaeon | reverse complement strand
ATTCCCATAAAAGAGCTTGCAAGAATGCCTACCGCTAGTATTATCGCAAAAGCCAATACACCAGAACAGGCCATTGCTGAAAAAGCCTTCAGCTTTCCTATGCCCTGCTGGTTGGACAATGCTATCATGCTGATTATGAAAGACCATACCTGGGCAATGACAGCAATCGCAAAGCCAACGACAGCGAGGATCAAAGCTGTTCCAATCGCGCTATTGTTATAGGTGGATGAACCCGCATAAAGCACAGATATGCCTGCAATGCTGAAAAGCGCGGACCATGCTAGGACTAATACCGGGGAAATGGCGTAAATTTGTGCTGAGAGGGTTCTTTCAAACGAGTTGCCGAAAAACTTGAATATCCTTGATCCGAACATGTGGACAATTCCAGAGAATACCACAATCCTTATTGGATTGAGTATCCAGAAGCCAATCACTACCATTGCAAAGAGGCCAAGGAATCCTGTAAATCCATAATTGTACGCTGTGCTAGAGCTTATGCCAAGCCCTCCGATAGTATAGTATTCAAACACAAGGCCTATTACTATCAGTATTATTGCTGGAACTATTGTCATTCTGTAATAGTACCTGAATGCTTGCCCAAGGTACATGAAATCCTTTGTATTCTTCCTTGGATGGGCTATGGTTCTCAGTGCCTTTGCAAAATCGCTTAGAAACATCATCGCCATTCAATCTAATTTAGAGTTTATATACTTTATCTTTGAGAACATTCTGGGCTTAAAACGATATATTTTAAGCCTTTAATAAGAATATCAAAAGAGATTGGTCAAATGGGAGATTCATACATTGTCAGAGTTTCATCGCAAAAGGGAGGAGTGGGAAAAACTGTAATATCAACTAACCTTGCCGTAATCTTAAAGTCAAAGAACTACGACGTTCTTCTTATAGACGCAGATACGTCAAATCCAACTGTGGCAGCGTGCCTGGGACTTGGAAGCTATGATACAGGATACAAGGAGGTTGTTGAATCCGGCGTAGAGCTTGGAAACGAGCTTTCCTCATATGGATCAATAGGGCTCAATATAATTCCTGGAACTCTTGCAATTCCTCAATACAAGCCAACACCAAAGAAAATAGCAGAATTCTACAGGAAAGTGAAAAAGGAGAATTACGATGTCGTTATTGTTGATACCGCTCCAGGGTCTTTCTCTGATCTTGAGGCGAGGTTTTTCAACGAGGCAATCATAGTAACTTTGCCGGACATCGCCTCTGCAAAAGGGAATTCTAACCTTGCAATGGTCTACGAGAAATACCATATAAGGCATAGGTTGGTGATAAACAGGGTTGCCGGAGATTCTTTTGAAATGACCCAGAATGATATAGAAAAGGTTTATGGAGATGTGGCATACGCAGCACTTCCTGAAGATCCAATAATAAAGCAAAGCCTTTCAAAGCACGTCCCGGCATATCTTCTAAACCAGAATTCAAAGTTCTCGATTGCTGCTGAGCAGCTTTCCAGGGCATACCAGCTAAGGCTCGGGACACCAGAGGCGGAGCAGAAGAACAAGCCGGGCTTTGGTAGAAGGATAAGAAGGCTTTTTGGAATGTAGTAAATAAATATCTAGTCCTAGTAATCTATTCGATGGTTATATGGGAAAAGTCCCTCCTGGCCAGATAGTCACAAAGATATGGCCTGTACTAAGCGCAACAGACACACCAGATGTAGATACAAGTACATACAAGCTTTCAATAACTGGAGAGGTGGAAAAGGAGGTTACACTGCCATGGAGCCAGTTAATGAAAATGCCAAAAGTGAAGAGAGTGCTAGATTACCATTGCGTAACGCATTGGTCGAAACTGGGAGACGAATGGGAGGGCATTCTGGTTAAAGACCTTTTGAATCTTGCAGTGCCAAAGGGAGATTTCCTTATGCTAACATCATCATATGTAGGCTATTCTGCGAATGTTCCCATGTCTTACATAGATGACAACTGCATGGTTGCATTCAACTGGAATGGAAAGCCGCTGGAGCCAAAGCACGGAGGGCCGGTGAGGGCGTGCATTCCAACATTGTATTTCTGGAAGAGCACAAAATGGCTCGATGGAATAGAGGTGATGAAGACAGACAGGCCTGGTTTCTGGGAACAGAGGGGGTACAACATGCGAGGGGATTACTGGAAAGAGGAAAGATACTGGGAGGGAATAAACTTTGTAAACAAGCTGCAGTTCTGGAAGCATCCAGACAAGAAAGATGATGAATAAAACGAATTCTTAGTAATACTTAAATATATCGGTTATCCTATATGATAAGATAAAATGCGCTATAAATACGGATGCGACATGAGGGGAATGCTCTCATTCCAGATACTCTGGCTTCTTTCAAAGAAGAGCATGCACGGAGAAGAGATAGCGCAGGAAATAGAGAAAAGAAGGGGGGAAAAGCCTAAGGCAGGCACTCTATACCCTGCATTAAAGGAGTTAAAGGAGAACGGCCTTATAAAAGGAGGGTCAAAAGAGGGCAAGATAATAACATATTCGCTTACAAGCAATGGAAGAGATTCATTGGACAATGCGATAAGATACTTTTGCAGGTCATTCGGCGATGTATTTGCAGAAAGAGAGGTTTCACATAATAAATAGGAAAGTTCCGATAAGATTGTAATAGAAAAACCTTTTTAAAGCTTAATAGCAAATTATTACATTACAGATTAATTCGAACATTAGTTTAGGGAAGGAAAAATTATAGGGTGAATAATTGGCAAAATATGTGTTAATATCAGATTCAACGCTCGTAAGCCATTATAGGAACTTTCCGCTTTTGACATTTCTTCCATGTGCACCATCAGAAAAGGTTCCAGGCTCTGTTTACAACTTTCTAAAGGGGTCGCAGGCTCCGCCTCTTCCTAATCTTGAGGCAAGGTTTGCAGCATATTCTATAAGAAAGATAGAGGCAGCGCTTATAAGATCTGGAGTGAGAAAAGAGGACATAGCAGTCCCGCATCACAAGTATCTAGAGAATTTCATAACAAATGATACAGAGATAATAGCTGTATCTACAATGGATCCATTGGGATTCGGCCCATTGACAATGTCTTACAATGTATTGTTTGGATCTAACCACAAGCCATGGGTAAGGGTTGAGTGGGAGAACCTTATAAAAAGGCTCAATAGGGCAAGGGCCGGAAAGAAGGCAAAGCTGATTGTTGGAGGGCCAGGAGTGTGGGAGTTCACAATAGAGCCAGCAGCTCTTGAACAAGAGGGGATAGACTTTGCAGTGCAGGGAGAATGCGATGACATAATAAAACAGGTATTTGAACAGCTCAATTCTGGAATAGTAGATGAGAACCAGTTCCACAGAGGATACATGACATATGACATGCAGTTTCATAGAAGTTATACAGATAATCAAAAATTCCTTACAAGGAAACCCGGACTATCAAAAGGTGCGCCAACGCTGGATGAACTTCCAGCAATAATGAGGCCTGCAATGATGGGACTTACAGAGATAATGAGAGGATGCGGTATAGGATGCGATTTCTGCGAAGTAACGCTGAGGCCAATGAGATACTACCCTGTAGAAAGAATAGTGGAAGAGGCGAAGATAAATATAAATGGGGGTTATTCAAATGTGTGGATGCAAACTGATGAATTCTTTGCATACAAGCATCTTAACGCAAAGTTCGAGCCAAACCAGGATGCACTTATAGAGGTTGCAAGGGCGATTATGGCTATTGATGGAGTAAAATCAACAAACCCAACCCATGGAAGGATATCTATTCCAGCAGCGTATCCAGAACTTATTCAGAAATTGTCAGCAATAATAAAGGCAGGGCCCTCAAACTGGATTGGAGTGCAGGTTGGAGTTGAGACTGGGAGCGACAAGCTTGCACACAAGCACATGCCAAACAAGACACTTCCATTGAAAATAGGGGTAGATGGAACATGGAAAGAAATTGTGTGGCAGGGCACACATAATTTCAACAAATATTACTGGAGGCCTGCGTTTACAGTTCAGGTAGGACAAATGGTAGAGACAGATGAGGACAACTGGGATACAGTTGCGCTGATAAACCAGATGAGCAATTCATTTATAGAAGGAACAGGCAGGCCATTTGAATTCACAGCAACTCCAATGCAGAACGTTCCTCTAGGATTAATAAAAAGCAGGGAGTTTTCTAGTATAACACTCAATGAGGCACAGCTTGCTGTATACTATGCAAGCTACAGGCATTTGGCAAAGATGGCAATGAGGGATGCAAAAAGGGACGCGAGAGGAAACGCGCTTGTAAGATACGGAACTGCAGGAATAATCTACTCTGGAGGATGGGGAATGATGAAGCTTGTTGAAAGCATATGCAAGAAAAAGAGGGTAGACATAGAAAAGGTAAAGAGATGGGGGCTAGATGAGATTCCTAAGAACAGGCAGACAATGGTAATGACGAACTGATCCTGATACAAATAAGATATAAATGTTGTTTAGTGTATAGTATAGCCAAGGGTCTGTAACTCAGCATGGCTAGAGTGGCAGGCTTTTAACCTGTAAGTCGGGGGTTCAAATCCCCCCAGACCCGAGTCTTGTATTCTCTTATAGCTTTGGTGAGTAAGGATAGTGAGAATGGAGAGAAACAAAACGAACACCCGAATGCAAGAGGGTTCGAAAACATCGCCAAATCTGAACCGTATGAAATACAAGAACTTGTAAAAGAAAAACTCCCAAGCCTTTCTAAGCATCAGATAGAGGCACTCAGCTCAGTGATTCATTCCTATTTCAAGGACAAATACAAGAAAGCCAAGATTCCAAAATATGGTCATCTGAACAAGGGCTTTGACGACTATCAATTACAGAGCTTCTTTAGAGTGGTGAAAAACGAGAAATACAGGCTTCTTTTCTCATATATGGCTACCTTAGGCTTCAGGATAGGAGAGGTAGTAAGGATTAACATAAACTCAATAGACTTCAATACAAGGGAATTGAAGCTAAGGAGCGAGAAGTCGGCTAGGCTTGACTCCCTTATTGTTCCTATTCAGTTATTCAGAGAGACAATAGACTTCATAAGAGCCAACAAGGAAGCAATAGGAAAGGCTCAGGGCTATCTTTTCTTCAGAGACGAGACTTTCAGCAAACGTGAACTACCATATCTTGAACAGAACTACATAAGAAAGGTGTTCAGGGAATACGTGGATATTGCTGGCTTGAACGATGTTTATGATGAAAGCGATGAATCTGGTTCTGGGAGAAGGTCAAGGAAACTCCATTTATTGACTACTCATTCTCTAAGGCACTATGCAATAACAAAGTTTGCAAGGCAGACTAACGGGAACGTTGTGTTAGCCTCTAAATTTGCAAGGCACAGCGACCCTTCTACTACAATGAGATACATTCACTCTGACAAGCGTGAGCTATACCAAGCAATAGACGAGATTAATACGAATGATATCGAGGGTATGAAAAAGAGGTTGAAATAATGAACCTCTTAGAAGTTAAAGCAAAATATATAATTTTTGCACTCATTATCAGTGTTTTAGGAGAAATTATAGAAATGCAAATTATATTTCCACAAAATTCATTTACTGGTTTATTAATCTTTTCGATAGGAATAAGTATCATCATAATAATTTCAAATTGGTATCCTAATGGAAAATTCAGAGCAACAAAAACACAAAAAGACAAATCAAGTCTCTCATAGGATACTTGATAATATATCTATAGTGTTGATTACATATTTTTTATTTTTTATAATACTAAAATCACAAGTTTCAGTTTACAATCCACTTGCCCAGTATTTATTTGTTCCATTTGTTGTATTCACGCTGCTCAAAGGTGGCTATGTAATAGTAAATAAAAAAGATTATCTGGAAAACCTATCTGGATATACATTATTAGCCTCATCATTTTTCATAGCTACAATAACTGCGGTATTACCAATTTCAAAACCTTTGCTGATGCAACCTACCTTACAATTTATTGGAAACATAGATTCCGATATAATAGTAGTATTTAGCATTATACTTTTTGTTTTTGAAGCTCTTATGGATAAAGAAAATTTGCCCAAAACAATACACTTAATTGTGCTTCTTGCAACTTTAGTAGGCATTGTGTTTGCATTTTTCAGCTTGGAATTTTTAGCATTTAATAACACACAGATAGCTACTATAGTTCAATCAACTGATACTACTCTTTATATAATGTATCTCTTATTTGGGATTATAATATGGATGGTGAATTTTTATCCAAAGGTTAGTAAAGAAAGATACAAGGTTGAAGATTCATTGAAACTTTCCAAATAGGCAATAAAGTTCCCAAAATCCTAATACTATTATGAACAGTAAGACATTATTCTTAGGTGGAACTGCATATAGCATTATTGGTACTCCCAATATAGCCAACCCAATTCTTAAAGCAGCTACATTTGGTTTTGTGCTCCCTAAATTAACTACTAATTTACCAAGATGGAAATGGAAGTGTATGCCGAATAATTGTACCATAAAATTAACCTGTTATATATTTTTCCATATTCTATTATAAAACTTATCATTGATAAGTTGAAGAGGTTAAATGACAAGAAACACAGCAAATGCAAAGAATACTATAATAATTGGAGGAAATAGAAAACGCTCTCGTGTTAGATACACAAAATGTGCAAGATGCAAAGGAGAAGGAGTAATATACACCGGCATAATGGGAATGGTTGAAGAAACCTGCCCAGTTTGTAAGGGTAGTGGAAAGGCAAGGTTGCCATAAGTTGAAATTATCATAGCATTAATTCCAAATTAAAGTCTTATTTTAGACCCCTTTTATATATCTCCAATTTTGCCTAAGTAATTTTATAACCAACAAAAATATCAATATTCCTAATGCTGTAAGCGTCAAAGAAATTAAGTCTTTTTCTACCTGACTGGTAGGCTGAACTAAAGTATAGGATGATGTTAAAAGGCTAATCCCAATTCCTATTAATCCAACAATAATTGCAACGAAACTAAGCCTTAATTCTTGGCTAATTTGCTTTTCTTTAACCTCTCTATTCTTTGTATCTTTCATATTGCCAAAACCAACAGGTTTTGTTGTCTCTATCCGCCTCCTAGCTCTGTTTAGAATATGCTTAGCCCAGAAATTACAGATTACACCAAAAACACCAATAACAACTGCTGCTGCTATAATCTGATCTGCAGAAGTCAAAGAATGTGAAACAGAGAATAATTCTATTGATATAGCAATTATAGCAAATGCAACAGCATAAGAAGATAGCCCCAAAGTAGACCAATATTGTGCAAAACCCAAATCAAGCTGTAATTGAATATTCTCTCTATATCTTTCTCTTGTTATTACAAGATTCCTAGTAGTTTGCTCTGTTCTTTCAAATCTTCCTCTCTGAAACCAAAATGTATTGAATATCGCTAGAGCTACAAAGAATGCAAAAAAGAGAGATATTGTATAGAGTAAAATAAGCCAACTTTTCCAATAGATTACATTAGCTGTAATTATTATCGCTGCTCCTGCAAGTGCTATTGAAATTGGAGATTTTTGAATATTTGGAAGACTAATTTCTGTCATACAACCCCATATACTATCTGAACCCTTATCCTATATAAAGCTTTTAACCAAATTACTATCGATTCCTATGCCCAAGCAAAGACAATTAATAGCTCTTGATACCAAGCCACATCCGCACCCCACCCAGAAACTTTCTTCAAAAGAAAGTTTCATCAAAGAACGTGACACAATGAACACAAGCTTGCAAGAAACAGAACCGAACCGACAAGTGAAAAGCGACTCAAGGGAGCTTTTCACGAGGGAGAGGTTCGACAGCCCCCAGACCCGCCTTCGACGATAAATTGACGGTAAATTTGCAGAATAGAAAAGAATCGCTCTAATCCTGTAAATAAAAGATATCAATAAATATTTCCAAATTAAAGAGATTAATGTGATTAAATAGCAGTAAATCTTAGTGTAGGAAGTACAAGACAGGATGAATTATCAGACTTTATTAGAGAGATCCCAGAATCTACAATAGAAGATGCAATTAGAATTGTTAGTGATTATGTCAAAACTTTAGGAACAAAAAATCCAGAAAGATTTTTGAATCCATTATCTGCATGTGACATAAGATTAAGAAGCATGGATTCGTATGTCAAAATAGTTGCTAAGTTTCTTTCTGCTAAACCTGAAAGCAGTAAAAGAGATAGGCTAGCAATACGTTATGAAGTTGATTTAGTCCTTGCAGAATCAGTATTCGAAGAATTATGGGCAGCGCATGATACTCCTGAAACTGTTAAAAAAGCTATAGAACCAATCATTGATCGATTAGACGATGATAGACCTCGTACGCGTGAAGTCTGGTTCTCGTATGGTTCGTTGTATAAGGGTTATGAACTGAGCCATTCTAAGCGAAAACTAAACCCACTAGAAGAATTTGATAAGTACATAGGAGTGGGTAGACGCTGGAGACCATGGCATGATAAGAATTGAATGGATTTGAACCTTAAGTAGCACTTACCCCAGACCAGCCTTCGACTACAAAGTACAAGAAAAGATATAAATATGTAAAGAGATTAAGTTAGTTTGTGAATTTATGGGAGGGACAGGTACTGGGGCTATTGATGTTAAGCCGGAGAAATTTTGGGAGGAAGTAGTGTGGCGATCAGGTGACCCTACTCAAAGACCACAACTATTAGAGATTATTGGGGCCACAATTGTGACTGGGCTGCTAAGAACATCTGATAATATTAAAAGGCTTACTAATTTTAGAAGAAAATAATCTGAGAGATCTGAACCCTACGTAGCACTTACCCCAGACCAGCTAATATTATTTCTATAGCTAGAGAATTATTCTCGGCGCGCAAGCTCTTGTGTGCTTTGCATTCTTGCTCTTGCAGACTCAGATAGCTTCATAAGATGATCGACAATCAAGAGCATAGGCTTATTGTATTGGTCTTTTGAATAGCCTGGAGTGTTGCTATTATTAAAAAAGGTGCGTAAAGCTTTGTAACAAGTATCAAGACTGCACCTTTCTAAAATAATTTTTATTGTTTCTGTTGCTTTTGACTTCTCTGATTCCTTTTCTTCATAGCGCACACCTTCTAAACTAATGTATCCATTAACCGCGCACCCGAGCGGCGTAAGGATCAATGTTTTCATTCCCCTCCCATCATCTTCATACTCTCTGTACCTATCGTAATCCGGATCCGCGCCAGCATCTATAAGCATAATGGCAATTTCTGGATTTCTCCTCCATGCGGCGTGCATGAGCAGAGTGCTACCATATTCGTCTTTTGTATTAGGATCAGCACCATCAAGCAATGCATCTCTTACATAGGCGGCATAGCCTTTTTTTGCAGCTTGAACCAGCGCCGCGCTGTCAGACTCTACATCGTGAGCTATATTCTCCGGAGGACAATTCAAAAACAGATCAGCTATTTCTCTATCATGCGACCTTTCTATAAGCTGTAATCTCTCGTATTCTGTCATTTGATATCCACGCGCAAATAATAGTCTTATTACATCAGGACGCTTTGCTATCATAGCAATCCCCATAGTGCTGCTGATTAATCCT
>JASHUQ010000006.1 GCA_030039935.1 Microcaldota archaeon | reverse complement strand
TGACAAAACCTGAACTTCTTGAAGAGCTTGTTGGTGAGATGTCAAAGCACGTCACGGCAAAAGCTATAGCCGGAGTTGAGCTTGGCTCTGTTCCTTTGCTGGTAGGAATATCGCTAAGAATGAAAATTCCGTACGTAATTGTAAGAAAAGAGGAAAAGGCCTATGGAATGTACGGCATTTTGATAGGTGATGTGAATAAGGGCCAGTCGTTTGATTTCATAGAAGACGTTGTATCTACTGGAAACTCTTCGCTAAAAGCGATAGAGCTGCTTAGGGGAAGGGGCGCAAAGATTTCAAGAGTTATTTGCGCTGTTGAAAGGGAGCTTGGGGCAAGGCAGCTGCTTATGGACAATGACATTCTGCTCACAAGCGTTTTCAGGGCATCGGAATTGGTGAAATAGAAATATTTCGACTGCAAAAACTAATTTCGGTAATTAGAAATGCACAAAAAACCGAATTATCTGGTTAGCTATATAAATGTTTTTAACGCATATAACCATGCAGGGTGAATGGTTTTAGGTGAATAGGTTGACACGGAACTGGGAAACAAAGGACAAGATACTAAAGCTATTGAACGAGAAGCCGATGACTCTGACAGATATAGCCAAGAGGCTTGACCTAGCACCATCAACAGTAAGCCAGCACATAGGAGAACTACTTGATATTGGAGCTATAAAGCAGACAGCAGACCAATTTAGCAGAAAGTGGATTTATTATGAGCCGATAAAGAGCTTTGACAAGTCAAACATTAAACAGAAGGGGAATTTAGGGATAGGCATAGGAACCGGCATTGCTGTAATTGTAATTATAGCTATAGCCGCAATTGTGCTAATGAGAACCGCAAGCCCATCAGGAACAACCCAGTATTACCTGCAATTGACAGATCCTCCCCAGGTGCCTGTTGGAACAACATCCCTTGTCGCAACTTACACATCTGTAAGGTTGCACGAGACATTCAGCAATGGTACAGGAACGTGGATAAATTCTAGCGAAAGCGGCAGCGTAGACCTAATGTCTTTGGTAAATGTTTCTCAGATCATAGCAGAGTTCCAGGTTAGTGCAAATGCGATAGTTGACAAGGCGCAGTTGGACATAAGCTCTGCAAACATAACAATAAACGGGACGACATATCCTGTCACAATTGCAAACCCAGTCATAACAGTCAACATCCAGCAAAATGCAACCTCAAGCAACTCCTCAAGCATACTTGTAGACCTGTCTCCGACAGTCGTGACAATATTCACTTCTAATTCAACAGTATTTGTCATGGTGCCATCAGTAACAGCGGTGCTAATACCAGGAAAACACTTAATAAAAATAAACGTTGGAGAGAGAAACAGCCTTAACGGAACAGAAAAAATGCGCCTTAGCAGTGAAATACCAAATATAACAATAACAAACTTGCAGCTGGGTGCAGACAACAATGTAACTAGCATGACAGTTACTGTAAAGGACAATTCAAACAAAAGCGTAAATCTCAGCCATGTGGAGCTTTACGGCAAAACCTCTGTTAATTTTGTTGTAAATTCAAGCGTGTACGGCAACGGCAATTACATGGTGCAAACCCAGATGCAGCCCTGCATGATGCCATTTGGATGCCAAAACCGCTTTGGCGCGAATTATAATAGCGGTGGAAATGGAGGAGGCTTTGTCTCAGCATTCAATAATGGAACGATAATCAACATAACCGGAATGTGGAACGCAAGCAAAGGAGTTGGGGGCGGAGTTAGCGCAAGGATTAGCAGCATTCAAAGCAGCATAGCAAACCTCACAAATATTCAAAGAAATGAGATAAATGAGGGAGTAATGATATCAAGATTGAACGCGATAGACTTTGTAGTTCTATCAAACGGTACGCTGGCTTTGGCTTACGAGCCACCTTTTGACACCGCATCGGCCTCTCTCCCAATATGCATAAACCCATTGGCAGAGGCTGGTGCAAATGCTAGCTCTTCTAGCAATTATACGAATTGGAATGCAAATATTGCGCTTTATTGCAGGTTCTTCAATGAATCTGGCTATACTTTGCAGCCAGGGCAGTCTGTAACATTGGAGTTCAGCGGCTATCTCAACTTCGGAGGGCCGTGCACTATGCCTGTGCCTACACCTATTGTTGCTGCAGGGCATGACAGCAATAGCGGAATGGCCATACCAAACATAAGGTATTTCTGCCCATTGAATGTTGGAATAGTACAAGGAGTGAATTACACTGTTGATGTGATAGGGAGCATGGGGGCTTTTGCATCTGCAAATGTGACTGCAAGCTGAACATAGCATAAAACAAAAAAGAAAGAGAAAACAAAAACAACTGCATATTTACTACTTTGGCGGCACTTTTTCCAGCGAATGTTCGAGCCTTTCCCAGTTCACCCTTGCGTTTATGCTGTATGTAAGCTCTGCAAGGCTTGTATCAAGGTAGTTCTCGCTCAGCTTCCTGCACTTTACTACATTCCTTACAAGCTCTGCTATCTGCTCTGAAAGCCTTTCGTCACTGAACTCCCTTGCGCTCGCTTCTTCTGGCTCCAAAAGCCGCACTCCGTACAGTTTCTCCATAGATTTCACATATCTGGATATTGCTGCTTTGAGCTTACGCTCTGTTGTGGCTATTTGTTCCATGGCGTTACACCAAAATTCGATTGATCCACTTGTATGGCGCGGACCTGGCGCAGCTTCCTTAATGATTTTATGATTGTATAACTATTTATACCTTTCGATAATTATTTTACTAAAAGAAACATTTAACTATTTTACTTCCCTATATTTGCATGTGTGGCTCGTTCCATGCTGCACCAAAATTCGGGCCGGTGCAATGCACTGGCCCTTGTGATCGCATGTTTTCATCTATAGAAAGGTTCTACGAGAATAGCAGGCTTAGGTCTTCGGTTGTGCCGCTTTTCCTGGGCCTGTCAGCCTTCTTTGTGATTACTGGACTGCTGCTTTCGATCCATATTATAACAGGAATTTCGGTATATCAGTATCTTCCTGTAGCATCGTTGGGCTTTGTGGCTGCGATGTTCTCCTATAAGAAGCAAAATGCTGAGATTGGGCTAAGGTCAAAAATAATAATGCTGTTCGTTTTCTTCCTTTCGATCTTCATGGTTTATCTGATTATATGAAGAGGTTAGAGGTAAAATCCATACCAGATAAACATTTCAACAGAGAGGTCTTGCTTGAAAATATAGGAAATTCTCCTTTTTTGCTGCTCTTTGACCTAAAAGAAAGGAGATGCTCGCTGCTGTTCAACGATGAAGACATAGAGAAAGCCGAGCTTGCAGGCTCAGCAGCTGGCATTTCTCTAATAGAGCACGATGCCCATAATATTCATGGCGATTTCTGGTCGCTTTCCCTTTATAGGAAGCTGGAAAACATATCGGACAATTTCATGTCTGACATATACGATCTAGGAATTGGAAATGGCCTAATCTGCATTTCCTTTGTTCCATATAATGAAAAAGGTGTAAAAAAGGCAAAGAGATATATTGAGAGGGAGCTTCATGAGAATGGATCTAGAAGGAATATAAATTTCATCAGAAGCGAGTTCGGCAGGAGGTTAAATGAATCTATACAAATGGATATATTCGATAATTCTGAAGATACAGTACTTCTAAAAGAGCTCTTGGATTCCCTTAATGATTCTCTTTCGACAAACGGCAAGGCTTATAAGATACTGTTTTTCGCTGACAACAATCTATTGAAGGAATACCTTCTATCTAAATTCGTGCTTTTTTCCTCCAATGAAATTTCTATACACAAATTTGAAGACCTGGTAGAACATACAAAAAATGCGAAATGCCTGCCTTTTGGATCAGGGTTTGCATCAAAGCTGATAAATTTTTACGGCAACCTTTCCATCAATTACTCCATAGCAACTCAATTCCATTCAAACGATGGCGAAATAGAGGTTGGCTCGTTTCAGAGGAATGCAATAACAGAGACGAACAACAAAATAATGATAAACAAATCTACCCTGAATCTTGGAGCAATAATAAGCGGTCTTCCTGGCTCTGGGAAAACCAGAGAGGCCATGGCTGTGCTCGGCCAGGTAAGAAACCATGCAAAAGTATTCGTTATTGCCCCGACGGATGAATGGAAAGATTTTGCATTATCGCACAACATGCATTATATAAGGATTTTCGATGACGGAATCCCCATCAACCTTTTCAGGTGCCCAAAGGGCGCGAATGCTTCTAATTTTTACCAGAACCTTGCAATGATACTCTCATCTGCGTCATCTGCAGGTCCTTATAGGAATCCTATGGAGAAGTGCATGCTCAATGCATTCAGGAAAGTCTATTCATCGACAAGCACGCCAGACCCTGTTATTGTTTATGAGGAGATAGAGAATTCTATAGCAAAGATGCACGCAAAGAGGACAGGCTCATCGGTAAAGTACACAAAGCATGGGGAAAACATAAAATCAGCATTGGAAAACCTTGTTTTCATACTGAACAGAATAGAATATTCTGAAAAGGATGGAATACTGATTGAAGAGATGATCGACAATGGGATAGTGTTTGATCTGTCCAGTGCGGGAATAGGCACAAGGTCATATTTCTATGCTCTTTTGCTCAATCAGATATACTCTATTGCAACCATGTTTGACTCGAATGGGGATGATAGCCTAAGGCTGATGATATGCCTTGAGGAGGCACAGCTGATTTTCAAGGATCCCACAGCAGCATCTGTTGAAGACATAAAGCAAAGGATGCAGGATT
>JASHUQ010000040.1 GCA_030039935.1 Microcaldota archaeon | reverse complement strand
AACCACTACTTTGTCAATGGTGAACCTGTAACACCATTGGTAAATGGTTCGATAGTGTTCCCAACACAGGGAACATACACAGTTACACTTGGTTCAACAGACGCAACAGGAGAAATATCAAACTCAACTGGAATAACAGTAACAGTGGATCCTGTTCTTACAATAAGCCTTGCAGCAAACTGGACATATATATCTGCCGGGCAATCAGTCTCTTTCACTAACACAACTTCTGGAGGAACAGGAAGCAATATGTATTCGTATGAGGTTACATCTGATCCATCAGATGCATCATATTCACAGAATGGCAATGTGATAACATTCAATGAGGCAGGAACATATTATGTAACAGAGACTGTAAGCGACCTGTCAAGCGAAGTCAACGATTCATCCATAACAATAACTGTAACTCCTCAATTGCAAACACAATTAATCAACGAATCAATGCTTCACATATCCGCCGGACAAAGCGTCTCATTCACAAATTACACAACAGGAGGAACGAACAACATTGAGAATACATACACATATTACCAAACTGCCCCAACTGTTTATTACACTGGATATACTGATGGAGGATACAATTCTGGAAGCTTCTACAGATCGCCAAGCCCTGTAAATGCTGCATACAGCGATGCAACGCTTTCAGAGAACTTCATAGGATCTACATTTGACATAAGTCTAACACAGGGAACAAGCAATGGCTATGATCTTGGATACTATTTCGCAGATGGAACGCTTGGAAGCCTTGCTGCAAATGGCCTTTCAATATCAGCAACAGGATCATATGGAGTAAATCTATGGCTGAATGTTCAGGACTGGGCATGGAGCTCAAATGTATTCACTGGATTGGGCTCTGATGGCGCATACGGACTAGGACCATCATCTCCAAGCAGCATAAGTGGTTCAACACAGTTCTACATAACTGCTGGTCCTTGCTCTGGAAACACATATACGGTAAGCCAGCTTGCAGACGGAGATTGCGCAAGCTTTAATGCAAATACACCAATAGATATATGGATAGGAGTTGGACCACTTGGCAGTGCAGGAACAGTGAGCACAAGCATAACAGCACCGTATGTAGGAACTTCAACAAGCAGCGGTGTGATAACATTCGCAAACGCAGGAAACTACACAGTAACACTCACATCGAATGATGCGACAGGCGAAATTGCAGATTCAGAGGGAATACCTGTTACAGTAACTCCAGTTCTTACAATAAACCTGAATGCAAACAGGACTTACATAAGCCAGTATCAATCCGTGCTGTTCACAAACACAACTTCTGGTGGAACGGGCAGCAATACGTATTCGTATTCAACAAATCCAGATGATTGCGCATACCAGAACGAGTCATATGTAAGTGATGTGTTTACATTTACAAATACGGGAATGTGCACGATTACTGAAACAGTAACAGACCTTTCCGGTGAAGTTAACCAGTCATCTGTAGCAATAACTGTGACTCCTCAATTGCAAACTCAGTTAATCAACGAATCAATGCTGCGGATAAGCGCAGGACAATCTGTCCTGTTCACAAACTACACAACTGGAGGAACAGGAAACATAACCAACACCTATTTTGTGAATGGTGAACCTGTAACCCCATTGGTTAATGGATCAATAGTGTTCCCAACAAGTGGAACATACACAGTAACTCTTGGATCAACAGATACAAGCGGAGAAGTGGCAAACGACCTTGCAGGAATAACGGTCATAGTAGCTCCAGTTCTTGAATTCACATCATTCACCGCAAACCGGACATACATATCTGCAGGGCAGAGTGTCTATTTCACTAACACGACATCAGGAGGAACATTGCCTTTTGTCTATTCATACGCAGTAACAGGACCGCCAGGGTCGTATTCACAGAATGGAAATGCGATTACATTCAACAATGAGGGAACATACACTGTAACTGAGAATGTGATAGATTTCTCAAACGAGATCAACAGCACCAGCGCGATAACCATAACTGTAACCCCACAATTGGTAACTCAACTAGTAAATGAATCAATGCTTCACATATCCGCAGGACAAAGCGTCCTGTTCACCAATTATACTACAGGAGGAACAGGCAGCATAGTCAACCACTACTTTGTCAATGGTGAACCTGTAACACCATTGGTAAATGGTTCGATAGTGTTCCCAACACAGGGAACATACACAGTTACACTTGGTTCAACAGACGCAACTGGAGAAATATCAAACTCAACTGGAATAACAGTAACTGTAGATCCTGTTCTTACAATAAGCCTTGCAGCAAACTGGACATATATATCTGCCGGACAATCAGTCTCTTTCACTAACACAACAACTGGAGGGACAGGAAACAATATATACTCATACTCGGTTTCTGGCCCTGATACATACACACAGAATGGAAACGCAATTACATTCAGCAAAGCTGGCACATACTATGTAACTGAGACTGTGACAGATATGTCAAACGAGATAAATGAATCAACAGTTTGCATAAAGGTTGCACGCGTGCTAGAATTTACCTCATTCTCAGGAACAACACCGATAAGCGTTGACCAATATGCCACATTTACAAACATGACTAAATACGGCACAGGAACAAACGAATATTCATACACATTGCTGAGCGGGCCAACAAACGGAATAATGACATATATAGGAAACAACGAGGCATCGTTCTCAGTATCAGGAAACTACGTTGTGCAGATAAATGTTGTTGACCTTACAGGAGAGACAAACAGCTCAACATTCAATATTGAAGTAAATCCAGAGCTTACTGTTGCTCCTCTTCCAAACATTAACATTGACCAATACCAGGAATATACATTCAATGCAGATGCAAGCAACGGCACTGAGCCATATTCTTATTCATGGACTGTAAGCAGTGGCCTTTCTGTTGTATCAGGATGCGGATCATCGGAAACATGCACTGTCAATGCGATAACAGTAGGCAATGGAGCAAAGGCAAGCTCCGTGTCCGTGACAGTGACAGACGCTTCTGCTGGAGCTCCGCCAGAAACAGCAACATCTACATCAACTGTAAATGTCTATGGACCGTTGTCAGTCAAGCCGCCAACATCATCGCACTCATTGGTTGACCAAGGACAATTATCAGTAGAGTCATCTTCTGTTGTGGGAGGAGTTCCTCCATATCAAACCGAATGGCTGTTTGAATCCCCAGAAAACCTCACATACATACTATTGCCAGGAAGCGTGCAGGTCGAGAACTCTGTAATAACCCAATATCTTTTCCAGACTAACTCGCTTACACCAATAGGAGACTGGGAGTTCGAGGTCCAGGTTGTCGACAATTCAATTATACCAGAGATGGCAAACGCGATAAACCAAGAAGGAGTGACAGTATATCCAGAACTTACAGCATCGATATCTGCAAACCCAACACAGGTAATTCCGGGAAATACTTCAACAATAACCCCTGACATTGTGGGAGGATCAAACCCGTCCAACCTTGAATGCGAATGGTATGCGGAAAGCCCAGGAAGTGCAACATTCACGCCAATAACTGCCGAATCATTCAACTGCGGCTCATACAACTTTGTAACAACCTCAAGCACAACAAGAGGAACATGGCAGTTCATGCTTGTTGTCACAGACACAGGGACAACAGTTCCAGAGGTTGTCAGTTCAACTGAGGCAAGCGTTACAGTAGGGCAGTTCGGAGTGGGGCTTACGGCCTCATCGTCAGTAATAGATTCAGGGCAAACAGAGGTTCTTACAGCAACACTGACAGGAGGAATATCTCCGTATTCGCTTTCATGGACAGGATCAGGAACGTCATCATGCCCGGTATCAACAGATACGCTTAGCGTTACCTGCAACGTGCTTCCAACAGATGTCAACCCAACAATATTCACATATAATGTGGTTGCAACAGACAGCGCATCGCACACAGCGAACAGCGCGCTCAGCATAACAGTCAATCCAACTCCAACAGCAACATTCACTCCATTATATACTCAAAGGGATTCAGGAGAAGTTGAGACATTCATGATAGCAATAAACGGAGGAACTGGGCCATTCCTCGTAACATTGTACAATAACACAGACAATTCAATAACAGCATACAGCACAACAATATTAAGTCCTGGAGGATCAGGAGGAATATCATTCATAACCAATGCAATAGGCACATTCACATACTCTGCTCAAATAACAGATGAGGGAACATCCCCAGAATACACATTCTATACAAGCTCGAACCAGATAACTGTTAACCCAGACCTTGGATCACTGCTTTCTGCAATGCCTCAAAGCGTAGAAATAGGAACAGCATCTGATCTTACAGCAAGCATACTCGGAGGAACAGAACCATACACATACAACTTCACAGTGTCAAACAGCAATGGAATAGTATTTGATAAATTAAACGGGCCAACATCAAGCCAGTCAAGCAGCGCAGCATTCACACCAAGCAATGCGGCTGCGCTTGGAACAGACACAGTAAGTGTATTAGTAAAAGATGGAACTTATGGAAGCTGCTCACCAGAGCCTTGCGGATATGAAACACTGACAAACACAATCACAGTATACAGCACTCCACAAGTGACAATAGCTCCATCAAGCCCGATTATATACACAGGACAATCGCAAGTGCTCACAGCAGATGCAACAGGAGGAACAGGAATAATAACCAGTTATGATTGGTATGCGGGAAGCAGCTGCACAGGAACACCAATATACAGCTCTTCTAGCACAGCATCATATACAACCAATCCTCTAGAATCTACAACAACATACTGCGTAGAAGTTACAGACTCATTGGGAGGAACCGCAACAAACACAGATACAGTTAATGTTGAGTCTCCAAACGCTCTTACTATAACACTCATTCCAAGCGCGCCGAACACCACTGTAGGAAATGTGATAACTTTCACTAATACAACAACAGGAGGGACAGGAAACTACATATTCGGCAATATTATTACGAACGCTCCTCCAGGATTCTGGTATTACACTGGAGGCGATACAAGCAGCATAACATTCATTACTGCTGGAAACTTCAGCGTCACAGAGAATGTCATAGACAGCACAAACGAATTTGCAAGCAATACTGTTTATGTGACAGTCAACCAGAGCATAACTATACCTAGCAACACAACCATAACAGATCCGCCTGGCTATGACCTAAAGGAGAATATAGATGATCCTATAGGATTCCTGACATTTAGCAACACAGGAACATCCAATGAAGTGCTTACAGTAAATATTCTTGACAGCAGTGCTCCGCTGCTCACATCCAATTCAACAGGAACATTCTCTATAATCGGAAATGCGATTCAGGTCAATGTTACAAATGCAATAACAACATCTACAGTAGGAGTCACAATGTACTACTCTTGTGGAAGCAATGTTGTCCCATACATATACGCAAACAGCATATGGTCTGCATTGCAATATACAACATCAACATCAGGCTCGCAATGTGATGTTATATTCACAATACCCGCTGATCCAATATTCGCAATATATTCATATACAGCATCATCCTCTGGAGGATCAGGCGGAAGCGGAGGTGGAGGCGGAGGAGGAAGCGGCGGAACAGGAGGGGCGCCAGCCGGCTCTGCAGGAGGCGGAGGAAGCTCTGGACCAACAGTAACTCCAGTTACTGTGAACAACAACGCATGCTATCTTATAAGCAACTTCACGAGAGACAACCAGGAGGTAATACTATTAAATGGAACATCATTTGATGTTGTTGACAACTTCATAACTCCAAACGATACAGGAATAACAGTAAACAGCATATCATACACACTGTATGTAAACACGCCAATATCTCTTGGAACAAGCAATGGCTTCAATTACACAATAATGCTTGATAACATATCATATGTGCCAATACTGCACAGCGTAAATGTAACTCTATGCGGAAGTGCGGCTTCACAATCAAACACTACAAATGCAACAAGCCAGCCTCCGGTGCAGCAGCCTGTTGTAACAACAGCCCCAACAACTTCAATAGCTTCAAATGTCTCATCAGGCATATCCGCACCAGCATCTGCACAAGGATCGCAAACCCTTGAGATAGCCGGAATAATAGCGGTTATTGTTGTGATAGCGGCTGTTATAGGCGCAATGGCATCCATGAGAAGAAAGAGGACAACGGCGCAAGGCATGCGGGCCGCAAGCCAGCAAAGGAGAAGGCGCTGAAGAACCAACTAATTTTCCTGCTCAAAAGGCTTAAATATTCCCATAAACAAACTATCTATCACGTTATTTTATGACAACAACAAGACAAGGGTTTGGACTGACTTGTCCCAGAATGGGCGTTATAACCAGGATCGAAGACCTTCTAGATTCATCTTTCGGCGCAGAGATAGGAAGAGCTGTTGGAAGGCTGATATCCCAAGATAAATGCAGCAGCGATCCCAGAGATGCGCTGCTATTTGCCGCAGCGCATCCAAGACTGAGATACAGCGAGGCGTTGAGGTCATCCCTCCCTATTAGTCTATCAAGGAAAATGGAGCAAATGGGGAAAGCCCATCTGCTAAGAGAAGATCAGGAAAGCAATCCTAGCAGTTATTCCGGCTTTGGGTTCCATATATGGCTAGATGTTCTTGATGAGTGCAATCCAATAGCGTATAATTCACAGGGATTATTCGGGAAAATTGGAAAAGTGCTCCCTGCGCTTTCCCAGGATGATGCCAAATTGCTAATGGATCACATCTCTTCAAAGCCGCATATATACAAAAGCAATTCAAACATAGCGTTCATAGAGAGCGCATTCTATTACGGCTTCAAGTACCTTTCCCCGGAAAGGCAGGTAGGGCTTCTCGAATACATAAAGAGATACAGCGACATGCACGAGAAGAGGTATCCGGCAAGGGCGCATTTTGTTCTTCCTGGACAAATAATGTACAGCAAAGACAGGGCATTCGAGTGGTTCATAGATAAGGTAAAGAGCGGCAAGGAATCCGCATTCATAATGAGCCTGTGGATGCACGTTTTAGGCAGAATGAACGCCGTGCACAGCATGGGCAAGGACGGGCTTGTCATTGGCGCAATATCAAAGAACCCAAATTCCGCGTATTCAAGGGTTGCCGCTAATATTTTAAAGTATAACCAAACGCTGAACAACAGAATAGCGGCGCGCCTGTCAGATCTTGCAAGGAAGCACCCCTCATCAGCATTCGCGTTAGACTATCTAAATGAGCAGGAAGA
>JASHUQ010000039.1 GCA_030039935.1 Microcaldota archaeon | reverse complement strand
GTTCAATCCCTCTATGAAAGATGATCTTACAAAACCCTTTGCCTCTGGCCTCTTGTCATTTCTCTTGAAGTATGGAAGTATTCTTCCATTGTATCCTCTTGCCGGCCTTCTTCCCCTTACGCTCTGCTGGCCGAGAAGCATGCTTGTCTGCACAAAGTTGAGTATGTTCCCTCTGGCTTTTATCATTGCCATAAGATATGCGTTGTTGTCCGGCTTGAGGTTCTTTAGTATGAACGTTGCAGCAACATCCCTTGACAGGTCTAGCTGCGCCCTCAGCTCCATTTCAAGTGTTTCCCTTCTTGTATATCCTGGAAGGGCCTCAAGCTTCCCATCTTTATAGGATTCCATGAGCTCCGATGCCTTTGCGTCAGCCTCTTTTATTATCCTCTCTTTCTCTTTTACTAGCACGTCTGTTTCGTAATAGTCCTTTACGCTTATCGTCATTCCTGCCTTGTATACCGCCCTTAGCGCAAGCGTTGACACTCTATGAAGGAACATTTCCGTGAAATCAGACCCATATTTATTGAATATTTCCGTTATTAATGGACCTCCCAATCCTCCTATTGAATTCTCGCCAACATATCCCTCTTCAATCTCCCCTTTCTTTATCACCAGTTTTCTTCCAGAAGATGTTTGCGTGTAATCAAAGTCCTTTGGAAGTATCATTGAGAATATTGATTTTCCATCATACATCCCATTCTTCTTCACATTTGGAAGCTCGAATATTCCAACGCTTGATAGAAGCACAGATGTTTCCTCTTTTGTGAACTCGGCATTGTCCCTTGTGAGCATGTAAAGCCCCCCAAGCTCGTCCTCCTCCTTGAATAGTATAGGACGCCCATCCCTTGGGGAAAGAACGCTGTCCTTTGGCTGCATAAGGTACCTCGCCTCTGCCTGCGATTCGAGGGATTGCGGCACATGGAGGTTCATCTCATCCCCATCAAAGTCTGCATTGTATGGGAACGCAACGCTTGTGTTGAGCCTTAGCGTTTTTCCAGGCAGAACCTTTACCTTGTGCGCCATTATAGAAAGCCTGTGAAGCGTTGGCTGCCTGTTGAACAATACAATGTCATTGTCTATGAGCTGCCTTTCTAGTATGAATCCTGGAGCTATTGTCTTGAGCAGCTCTTCCCTATTTGCATCTGTAACCCTTTTTCTTATTCCATCCTTTGATATCACATTGAGTATCATCGGATACTCGTTCCTTGCAAGATACTCCTTTGCAAGCGCTATGTTCCACTGTGTCACATAAATAGGTACAGAAAGGTTCTCGACTATTCTTCTTGGAACACCGACCTGGTTCACAGTTAGCATTGCATCAGAGCATATCACAGTTCTTGCAGAGAAGTTCACCCTCTTTCCTGAAAGGTTGTATCTAAGCCTTCCCTCTTTTCCCTTGAGCCTCTGCGCAAGGGTCTTCAAAGGACGTGTGCTCCTGTGCCTTGCTACGGGAATTCCAGGAGTCTCATTATTGAAATATGTTGTTACCTGATACTGCAAAAGCTCCCAAAGGTCGTCTATTATTATCTGCGGCGCTCCGGCGTCTATATCCTGGCCCAATCTTTGGTTTATCCTCATTATGTCCACAAGCTTGTGTGTAAGGTCGTCTTCGCTCCTCTCTCCAGATTCAAGGGTAATTGATGGCCTTACATTAACAGGAGGGACGAGAAGAGTTGTGATAACAAGCCATTCCGGCCTTGTTGCTGTAGGGTCTATCCCTAGCAATGAAAGATCATCATTTGAAACCTTTGCGAGCCAGTCCCTTATATCATCGGGCTTCATCCTGTTTCCTTCTATATATAAGAACGTTGGCCTTTCAAGCTTTATTTTTCTTTGCGGTGCGTCGCAGTGCGGGCACTTCTTCACGCTCTTCAGCCTTTTCATCATAGGGCTTTTCTTGTCCACTGCAGCTTTTACAATTGGGGCAATCAGCTCTCCAGTGTCTTCCTCTTCCTTTACAAAGCTCTGTATTTCTGGCCTTATCTCAGATATCTGGTTCTCTGACAATAGGATCCTGTGGCACTGTTCGCATGTTGACTGCAATAAAAGGTATATTGTCTTTGCAAATTCAGGATGAATGACTGGCCTTACAAGCTCTATGTGGCCGAAATGTCCAGGGCATGACTTTGCCCTTCCTCCGCAAGTCTTGCACTTGAGTCCAGGGTCTATTACACCAAGTCGCTGGTCTACCAGTCCTCCATCTATCGGATATCCATCCTCATTGTATGTATCTGGAACTATGAGCTTTGCAACGCTCATCCTCTTTATGAGTTCAGGACTCAGTGTCGTGAACTTTACATGGTCAATACTCTCGGCTTGCATTGTAATCAATCGCTCTTTAGCATAACTCTAGGAAGAATGTGCATGCTCTTTATCTCGTCGAGAAGCAGCTTGAACGCGTAGCTGATTTCCACTCTCTCAAGATTGTTTCCCTTGTCTATCTGGCATACAGGAACATTCTTTATGTAATCATAATAGCCAATATCACCGTCATTCTTGCATATCCAGATCTCCGCCTTGTCGCTCTGGTCGAGCATCCTTTCCTTAAGAGACAGGCTCGCACCGTGCCCCACAAGCGCATCCCTTTCCATTTCCCCGAACTTCAATCCCCCTTTTCTTGGCTTTCCCTCTGTTGGCTGATGGGTGAGAATCTGGACTGGACCCCTGCTTCTCACCTGGAGCTTGAGGCTTACCATGTGCAGCAGTTTGTTGTAATAAACAACACCGTTGAATATCTTTGCATCAAACCTTCTTCCGGTTCTTCCATCATACAGCGCCTCGTCCCCGAACTTGTCAAATCCATAGTTTTCAAGTATGGCTCCATATTCATCTATTCTCTCCTTTCCATTCTTAGAGAATGGAGTTGCGTCAAAGTGCCTTCCTGCTAGGGATGCGGCCTTTGCGCCCTGCATCTCGATTATATGGCCTAAAGTCATTCTTCCAGGAAGCGAATGCGGATTCAGAAGAAGGTCTGGAACTATTCCATCCTTTGTAAACGGCATGTCCTCCTGGTTTACAATAAGGGCGACAACGCCCTTTTGTGCCTGCCTTGATGCGAACTTGTCTCCAATCTCTGGAACCTTTATGCTCCTTACCCTTACTTTTACTATTTTTGTAGCGCCGGTTGTCTCGCTCATCATCACATCGTCGACAATTCCCTCCTCTCCGGCTCTCAATGATACAGAATTGTCCCTGCTTTTTTCTTCTCCTATTCCAAAGCTTGTCTGCTCTTCAAGGAACCTAGGAGGCGAGACCTTTCCTATAAGCACATCTCCCTCTTTCACCTGCATCCCGTTTTCTATTATCCCGTCTTCGCTGAGCTTTGAGTACGCATGCTCTCCAGCGTATCCGTCTGTTGTAGCTGGAGGAACCTTGAAATGGTCCTGCTGCCCTCCCGCATACCTTCTCTCCTCATCACTGTAAGTCCTGAAGAACACGCTCCTTCCCATCCCCCTGTCTACCGATGCCTTGTTAAGCACTATCGCGTCTTTCATGTTGTATCCATAGTATGTGGACAATGCAACCACAAGGTTCTGCCCAGACGGATGCCTTTGAAGGCCTAAAGTCCTGTATGCTGTGCTGTCTATTATCGGTGTTTGCGGATAGAAAAGAAGGAATGCCCTTGGATCATACCTGTTGTTGAAGTTTATCGCATACAATCCCTGACTTTGCTTTGTGAAGTTTACCGCAATGGAGTGCTTTCCAACAGTGTTGAATTCTGGGAATGCGCTTATGTTTACTGTCAAACCGAAAATCGATGCAGGGTCTATTTCCAGATGGGTTGTCCTCTTTGTTATATCATTCTCGTTGAGCGCAACATAGCAGTTCTCCTCTTCTTCTGCATCAAGGTATTCTATTATTCCTCTTCTTAGCAGGAAGTTGAAGTCTATCTCCTTGCTTTCGAGCTTCATCTTTAATTCTTCTGTAAGCTTGCTCTTTCCATCCTCTACAATAATATATGGTTTTCTCGCCCGTCCTCTGTCAGCATTGACGTGAACCTCGTTGAGCTTCCTTATGTATGCTACGTTAATCTCTCCTGTTATTGCTCCCAATCTTCTGTTCTTCCTTATCTCGCTCGCGAACTCTGCCCCGTCCTTCACGCTGCCTATTATCCTTCCATCAAGATACACAACACATTTGCTCTCTTTTTCGCTCAATATATCACATCATTTCTTTCCATCAAGCAGCTTCAGCTCGCGTATTTTCTCCTCTATGAGCTTCTGGTCTGCTCCAACAGTTACCTTTGACATAATCGCAAGGTATCTTGTAAGCCCTACCTCTGTTCCTTCTGGGGTTTCGCTCGGGCAAAGCTTTCCTATATGCGTTCCATGCACATCCCTTGCCTTGAAATGCGGATGCTTCTTTGCAAGGGGGGATTTCACTCTTCTGAGATGTGCGAGCGCGCTCACGAAGTTTGTCCTGTCAAGCACCTGTGAAACTCCTGTCTGCCCTGCTGGCCAGGATCCGGTTCCCATAGCATAAAGGATCTTTTCTGTAAGCGCATCTGGATTTATGTTTGTCCTGACATTGAGCTTCCTTCCACGCGCTGTTGTCCTTTCAACATGGTATTTTATGTCCTTTACGAAGAACTTGAACGCATTGCTGAAAAGCTCTTCCATAAGGTCGCCAGCAAGCTTTATCCTCTTGTTCGCATAGTGGTCCTTGTCATCCTGTTTTGAATATCCATATGCTACCATTGAGGATCTCTTTGCCATTCTTACAAGATACTCTGCCTTTTCCTTCCTAGCATTTGGCTTTGAGCCTATATGCGGTAGTATGTATGTGTCGAGCTGCATCTCTGCCCTTTTCTCTTGATACGCTTTTGCCTGGTTCGGCGCGCTCATCCTTCCCAATTCCATGATCGCGTCATTGACAGACATCTCCTTTGCCTTGCTCAGGTCAATGTTAAGGAGCATGTCATTGCTTATCTCCTTGTTGTCTTCTACCTCTTCAAGGATGTCTTTTGAAGAGAAGCCCAGCGCCCTTAATACAAGTATTATGTCTATTCCCTTTGATACTGTTGGAAATAATACACTGTAAACTCCGTATTCATCTCGCGTAATGCTGCACCTGGCCCTAAAGCTTAGGGTTGTAGAAAACACCTTGCTTACAACCCCGTTCTTTTCCTTTGTGCAGATTATCCTGTTTGGTGCAAGGTCCTCTATTCCGACAAGCACCCTCTCGCTCCCCTTTATTATGAAATAGCCTCCAGGGTCATCAGGATCCTCTCCCTCATTTATGAGCTGTTCTCTGGACATGTTCCTTGTATAGCATATGTCGCTCTTTACCATTACTGGCAGTTCTCCAATGAACACCTCTGACATGTTTATTGTTTTTTCTATTCCAGAGATTACGGGAGTGTAAGTTAGATAAATTGGAGCGCTGTATGTTAGGTTCCTAGCGAGCGCCTCGTTGGGCATTATCCTCTTTGAAGAGCTGTCAGACTCTATTACAACCGGGGTGCCAAGCCTTATCCCATTCAACTTTATTGCAAAATCAGAAACTTCTGGTTCAATGTTGGACTGGCTCTCTATTATCTTCTGCATTCCCATGCTTACGAATCTGTTGTAGCTGTCTATCTGCTGCTGCACAGTAGAGGCATTTGCAAGATAAGATTCCAGTAAATCATGTCTATCCAAACAAACCACAAAATATTATTTTACAACGTATCTGTAATACGGATAGCTGCCATTTGGATCATTTCTATGTATTATGATCAATTGGCCGGCCTTTGCCCCTATTTTCACAACCTGCGGATCTGTCTCAAGTATCTTTGGAAATTTGTCAACAGTTATCTTGAACTTCTTAAGTATCTTCTTTGCCTCGCTATCGCTGATAACTTCATGCTTAACCAATAGCCTTGACTGGGTAGAAACCAATGGCTCACCAAACAACAAACAGCTTGTCCTCTACCTTTTGTTATTTCACGCAGAGAGTGAATATAATTAAGAGCAAAAAGAATATAAAACTTACTATAAATTCCATTGAATTTGCATATAAAACAAAATATGCGAGCTCAGCCAGCGAGATTATATAAAATGGATTTTATATATAACATGAGTTTTCTTTGCATAAAACTCATAGTGTAAGATACTACAATGTAAATTCACGTAGATTTAAAAAGCTTGTCTTTGAGTTGTTATCTAAGGTGGTATGAATGTCAAAGAAAGGAAAAGGAATGGCGTTCGGTGCCTTCGGACTGGAGTTCATAGGAGGAATAATCTTCCTAGTAACTGCCTTCCTGTATGCAGGAACGGGTTACGGAGCTTCAAGCTGGACAGCCGGCGTCGCAAGCATTTGGCTACCATTCATATACCCAGCGGCAATACTGTCTTCAATAGCGGTATTCCTTGTTAGCTTCGCTAACCTAGGAGGCTGGGAGAAAATGGCGTCAAAAGCAGCATACAAACTCGCATGGGTTGCTGGAGCAACACTAATAGTATTGACAGTAGGATCATCAGTAATGTGGCTTCCGATAATAGGATTCATCCTAACATTCTTGGGAGCGGCATTTACCATGCAGGAGATGTAAAGCAAGAAAGCAAGCTGTAGTGAGGGCTAGTTTTCTAGCCCTTTTCTTTCTTTTTCTTTATTGTTTTTAATCGAGGATTAGCCGTGCAAGCCCAAACTGTTGAACAATTTATCATAAAATTCTCCTGTTCTTGATGAATAGAATTGCACAAGCGAGCCCTTGTTTTTAATGAATTGGCCCTTATTTTTGCTTCTCATTATCTGCGCTATCCTCTTTGGAAGCATTTTTTCATTGCCAACAACGCACATCCTTTTTACAACATCTGGTATTGGAGAATAGCTGGGAAGCACAACAGGGGTTCCAAGCGCAAGGCTCTCAAGCGCTGTGGCGCTTAGTCCTTCTCTCTCTGACATGTTTAATGCTACTATTGATCCCTTTGTAATTGAAAACACACTATTTATGTTTTTGAAATATCCTGTCACCTTGACACATCTCTCAAGCCCCATCTTTTTTATGAGTCTTGAGATTTTCTCTTTCTCTGGCCCTTCCCCTATCATAATTCCATTTGCGCTGGGGACAAGCTTTCTCGTCTCCTTTAATACAGAAAGCCATTTGTCAAGTCTCTTCTCTTTTATCAGTCTGCCAGAATAGACTATCCTGTTCTTTGCGCTTTTCGGCCTTATCTTATTCATTAATTTGTCATCGATTATCGGGGAGAATTCATGAATTTTACTGCTGCTAATTCCTAGTTTTTGAAGCGCCGCTGCAGTCTCTCCAGGATTTGAAATATAAGCATCCGCGCCAACAAGCGCATTCTTCGATATGATATATGCCGCCCTTCCCTTCCCTTTTCCCATATAGCTGTTCCATCTACCCGTGCTCTAAACTTCCGCAACATCGAAGATGAGCTTGCACTTGAACAGCCTTGCATAGAGCTTTACAACAGGAATATGCATGTAAGGAAAAGAATTGACAATAACAACATCGAACTTATATCTGAACAGCTGCCATGCAACGGACGACGCGCTTAGTGCCTCTTTTACCGACCTGACATTGTTCTTGTATAGCATTTCGTTTGACAGTTCATGGATTGTATGATATGTTATGCCTTTGTGCCTGAACTCCTTTTTCATCAAGGGCCATCTAAAGGAAAAGAAGTGCACATCATGTTTTTTTGCCAGCTCAACAGCTGTAACATATTCCGTTTTTTCCACACCTCCAATATGCCACGGAAATGCGGTATCTGAAACAAACGCTATTCTTAGCTTCATTATTTCACTTTTTGAAACGCTTCCTGAACATCTCCGATAGGATGCTTGCAGATTCCTTTGCTCTGCCTCTCCCTATTCCTAGCAGCACTTTCAATCCATACCGTGTTTTCGACTTTGCGATTTTCGATTCAGAGCCTATTCTTGGCTTGTATGATATTCTGATATTCTTCATTCGGAATCCCTTTTTTGCGAGCTCCATTTCAAAGAATATCGTCCCAGCATGGTATGGGCTTATATTTTTTATTGCATCAAATGCATATCTTTTCATTGCAAACGACCCATTAAGCACATCCTTCATCCTTTTCAGGAAGAGTATGTCAAATGCAAGAGCGAGCATGAAGTTGCCAAACTTTATGTACCTTGGCATTGCCTCAAGCGAGCATCCAGTCCTATCCCCAGATATGAAATCATAGGTTTGCGTTTTTGCAGCATAGACTATCCTTTTGAGATCGCTCACAGAATAGGTGCCATCCGGGTCTATTGATGCAAGCACAGAGGTCCCGCTCGCTTTCGCAAATCCTTCCATTATTGCGCCCTCGTATCCTCTAGACTTTTGCCTAATGAACTTCACTCCAGTCTTCTTGAACAGCTTTTTATAAGATGGGCCGCTTTTGTCGACAACTATTACTTCAACATCCTTTCCAAAAATCCTGAATATCTCCCTTACAGTCTCTGGTGCATGCTCCTCGTTCATTGTTGGCGCTATTATGCTGATCTCAACCATTGATAACACTGCTTTTTATTTCTGTGCAAAACATTATAAAATAAACTAGAAACATATTCAAAAAGATAGTGTGCATATGATGAAGATAGCGTTTCTTAGCATATACAAACCTGAAAGGGGCAGCGGAGACGGCATGACAGAGTATGCGTATCAATTGCAAAAGAGGCTTAAATCAAAATGCAGGATTAAATGCATATACGCGGTTGAAAGCGCAAAGCGAAACAATAGGACCGGCCTGCTCTATGCAAACACATTATTCAAGAAAATGCTTGATAAAGAGAACCTCTACAGTTATGATATAATACACATAACGACGCATGAATTGGGATTCGCCGCGAAGCTGCTAAGGGAAAAAGGAACAAGTGCAAGGATCATAGTTACAATACACGATTTCGCTAGGATGAAAAAGGAATTGCATAAAGGGGTTCAGCAAAGGCTCTATAATGCAATTGTAAGGAATAGCACTAAGGATGCGGTAGAAAGCTCTGACTTGATACTGTTCAATTCTAAAAAAACAATGGAAGAGGCGGAGCATTTCTTCCCAAAAGAGATCAGATCAAAAAAATACAGGGTTGTATATTTGGGAATAGATGATTCATTCATAAAAGACAGGATTAGGAAAAAAGAAAGCAGGAAATTTACAGTAGGATATGTTGGATCTCTTGCATATCACAAAAATGCAATATTCTTATTGAAAGTGGCAAACCTTATGAAGAAAGACAGGGATATAATTTTCAAAGTATATGGAAACGGTTCATCATACAGAAGCATGGTTTCCTACAAGGCCAAAAATAGGCTTTCCAATGCAAACCTTCTGGGCTTTGCAGACCAGAAGAAAATTACTGGCATATACGACTCTTTTGATGTTTTTGTTTATCCCAGCATTTACGAAGGCTTTGGGTACATAATACTTCAGGCGCAGGCAAGGGGAATTCCTGTAATAACATTCAGGGGCGCGCTGATTCCAAAAGAGGTGGCGAAATACTGCATAAGTGTAACGAATGAAAAACAGGCGGCGCTTGCAATAAAAAGGATAAAAGAGAATGGATATGGTGCAAAACTGAGAATTGCTGCGATGCGCCATGCCAGGAGCTTCACAATGGAGAAAACCTCTGCAATGACCTTCAAAGCCTATATTGATGCTGTAAAACAAAGATGAGATGAATGTATGAGAATAGGGCTGTTAGAGCTTGAAAGGAGCTTCCAGAGCTACAGAGCGGCAAAAAGCGACTTTTACGGATATCCCTATTATTTATACAACAGCTTGAAGAAAATCGAGGGAAAAGCAAAGATAGATAGGCTTGGGGTGCGGCTTGACAAAAGGCTGGGCAAGGGAATGAGCATACTGTCGAACACTTTTTTCAGAGATATAAGCAAATACGATGTTGTGCACAACCTTGATCTGAACCCGTTTTTCCCTGTCAACAAAGGAAACGCGTCTATAGTCACAACGGCGCACGATTTCCAGTTTGTTCTAAAGCCAGAGCTGAACAAGGACGTGTCAAAAGGCGCAAGGAACGTTATGTGGCTGTCTGTTGTTACAAAGCTCGCGCTCAAGAGCACGCTCCAATCAGACCATTTGATTGCTGTTTCATCTTTGACAAAGAATGATGCTGTAAAGCTTGGATATCCAGGAAAAAAGATAACCGTTGTCAACCACGGAATAGCAGACAGGATTATCAAAGAGAAAATTCCAAAGAAAGGCAATGCAAATAGTTTTACTGTTGGATATATCGGAGCTCTGCGCACAAGGAAGAACCCAGGAATGCTTATAAGCGCGTTCAAGAGGCTCAAAGGAAAAGAATACACCTTGAAAGTATGGGGAAAGCTTGGCTATGCGAGGAACAACGCTATGGAGTCTGCAAGAAGCGACAATAGAATACACTTCATGGGGTTTGCACCGGAAGACAAGCAGGTAAGCATATACGACTCATTTGATGTTTTTGTATATCCAAGTTTTTATGAAGGCTTTGGAATACCGATATTGGAGGCGCAGGCAAGGGGACTTCCAGTAATAATCTACAAAAAAGGAATGGTTCCAATTGAAGTTAGGAAATACTGCATAGAGGCAAACGACACAGAGCACATGGCCGCGCTAATAGAAAAGCTAAGGGAAAACGGCTACAATGAAAAAAGAAGGATGCTTGCACTCAGGTATGCAAGAGGATTCACATGGAGAAAAGCGGCGTCCAATACGCTAAAAGTTTATGAAAAGATGATGCGATAGCTACCCTATCATATTCCTTATTTTCAAAAGCGTATTCCTGTAATCGTACATCTTCAATCCCTTTTTTGATATCCTTGTTTTGAATTCTTTTGTTATCTGCCCGGAATTCCATTTGTCGTACAGTTCTAGTATCCCATCGACAAACGAATCAACGTCATAGCTTTCTATAAGCCTGCTCTCTCTCACCTTGTTGAGAACATCCCTTACCCCTTTTACTGAAAATGCTATGCAGACAAGTCCGTTGGCCAGCGCCTCAGCCAGCGTTGCTGGAGATCCCTCAAACCTTGATGTCATCACAAACGCAGTTGAACGCATATACTCGTTCTTTGCGGTGTTGCCTTTTTGCGCAAATCCTAGCCATTTCACATTACCATTGTAAGTCCTCTCAAGGTTTTCTATTATCTTTTCGCTGTCCCGACTGCCGGTTCCTATGATGTGGAATTTTATCCCTTTGTTTTTG
>JASHUQ010000038.1 GCA_030039935.1 Microcaldota archaeon | reverse complement strand
ATTCCTGGCAGGTCTTCTAGCTCCCTTATCGCTTTTTCTTTTGGCATCAGAACACGTGTATTTGTTTTATGCACAAATAGGTATTTAATTTATGCTTTTCATTGCTACAAGGAGAAAATTAGACAGCAAAATCAGATCTTTAGATCTGGAAGAAACAGTGCCAGCGTGGGTTACACGCTGGCAAGGCGACCAGTTCTTCACGACCTTCCTACAGTAGAGAACCCGTAATATCATATTAAAAAGATATCTCTAAAAATGTTTCTTATTAGATGATAATAGCGGAATAAACTATAATTTCATAAAATTGGAATACCATGACCTTTCTTACACTTAACTATAGAGGTGCAGTACTAGCTATTGCCCTAGCATTTGTGTTCTTTATATTAGATGACTTTAGGCTTGAGTTTGTTCTTCTTATGCTCTATTTCCTTGTTTTGTCAACAATAGCAACCTCTGTTGGCGGCAAATACAAGAAGAAAATAGGTGTTTATGAGAAGAGCAGGGGGATGCAGAACGTACTTTTCAATGCTGCCGGCCCGCTGCTAATGGCGCTCTTCTTCTTTATTTTTGGCAATTCTGGCCATCCGCTTGCGCAAACAGCTGCTTTGCTTGGATTTGCTGGAAGCGTTGCAGCGATAACAGCTGACAAATTCAGCAGTGAAATAGGGGTGCTTGACGGAATGCCCAGAATGCTGTTTAGTATGAAAAGGGCTAAGAAGGGGTCTAGCGGCGCAGTAACCATACTTGGCCTTTTTGCAGGGTTTTTTGCAGCCCTCCTTGTGGCTCTCCCGTTCGCGCTTTTCACAAATACAACACCTACATTAGTTGCATTCATTGCAATAAGCGTTACATTCGGGGGGTTCTTTGGCGCAGTTATAGACTCTGTTTTCGGTTATTTTGAAGAGAAAGGAAAGGGAAACAAGTTCACATCAAATCTCGCCTGTGGAGTGTTTGGTAGCATTATAGGAATACTAATTTTTGTGCTTATATAAAAAAGTGCGCCAGCCGGGATTTGAACCCGGGTTATTGCCTTGGGAAGGCAAAGTCCTACCAGGCTAGACTACTGGCGCGTAATAGATGGTTCCCACTGCGCAATTAAATATTGCCTTGTTTTCCTTTATCTTTATCGTATATAGTTTGGATGTTCTGGATTTTGTGGGCCTCCCTGCTGCTGCGGCATCTGGAAACCCATCCCTAGCTGCTGCTCAAGCTGCTTTATAGCATTAGTTGTCTTGCTTATCATTTTGTCAATATTCTTTGTATCTATTGAAAGGCCAAGTCTTTCTGCAAGAACAGAAAGCACAGCCTTTGCTGCCGAAGGGTCAAAGTCTGCAAACGCTGTCTCTCCCATAAGGCATATCCCGTCAAGATTGCTCATTTTCGCAAATGCTATTATTAGGCCTGCAGATCCCCATATAGTTCCTTTTGATTTCCCAAACAATACTTTTGATCCTTTGAACTGCGCTATAACATTTTTGTTTGTCGCATTGCCAAAGACTCTTGGGGTTCCTGCAACAGCTTCAGCTGTGCTATACCCTCCTATTGTATAAATGAATTCTCCTTTGAGCTTGTCCTTGAAAAATTCCACAATTCTCATGTTGATTTCGTATTGCCCCTCTGGGGTTACCGCCTGGTCATCTCCAGAAAGTATTACTATGTCGCTGCCATTTTTCTTCCTATTTTTTAATATGTAGAACCTGTTGCTTACAAGGCGCACTCCTCCGTTCTTAAGCATTACAACCCTATGTGGGAAATGGCTCGAGTATATTGTCGCGAACCTAACCCCGTCAAATTCGTTCCTTAGATGCTCGACCACAAGCTTGCCCACATTCCCTATGCCCGGAAGCCCAGCAATGAGTATCGGCTTGTTTAGCTTCACGTCCTTTTTCATAACAATTCTAATCTTTCTTTCCTCTTTCATTGAATCATATTTGAGCGAGTATATCTTCCTTTTCCCTTTTTAATTTCTCCTTCTCTAATTTAAATACCCCTTTTTTCAATTTTGACGTTGCTACCTGTTCCGCCTTTTTTATCTTGTTTTCAGCATCTACAAAATCTTTGCCGTCTGCCACGAACCTGTATTTCGGGGCGCTTATATATGAAATATCAACACCATTTTTCTTCACAGAATTTAATATATCTCTGAGCTCTTCAGCTCCGGATGTGGTGTTGTATGTAAGAAGTGTAGCTATGTATGATACCTGATACTTCCTCTCTTTCCTGTTTGCCTCTATAGCCTCCTTTACAGCGCTTTTTAGCTTTGGCGGCAGGTTCGCCTTCTCGAATTCTTCCGAGTTTGATGTTGCGTGCTGGAAGAAGTTTGTATAGCTGCCAAACTCTGAGGTTATTCTGTTTGTTATCTCGGCTTTGGCTTTCTGTTCGCCGGCTTTACTGAGCGCCTGCTGGAACAGCGCGACAAGCCTTTTCTCAAGATTGTATGCCCCGATTTTGTCCTTTGCCTCTTTCGGGGCCACCTTCTTCAGCGATATGTCTATTGTATTTCTTTCTTTATCATAGAAAACGACCTTGCATACAAGGTTTTGCCCTTCGTGGATAAACTCCCTTATGTTTTTAATCCAGCCTGATGACACCTCTCTTATCGGCATGAATACCTCAAGACTCTCATACTCTGGAAGTTTGCAATATGCACCAAACTGAGTTATCTTTGACACATTTGCTATTACAAGCTCCCCTATTTTTGGAATCCTCATTTTAATTCTACCTTTATTACTGCGCTTTTATCTCTATCTTCTTCTTTGTTCTTCCTCCAAGTACCTTTTCAACAATATAGCCGCACTGCTTGCATTCAAGAAGGACCTTCTGCCTTTTTGCAACCTTTTTTTGGGTCGCCTGTCCCTTTACTTTTCCTATATACCCTTTCAGTTTCCTTAGTCTTCGCCTTGTACCCATGCTTAGGCCGCTTTCAGGCTTCTTCGAATATATCTTTACACTATGTGGGGTATGCTTGTTGCACTTTGGGCAGTATGTGTTTATTTCCCGTATTATCTTCAAATTTATCACTTATATGTTTATGCATATTCCATTATTAATTAGGAAGTTTACATCCTCTTTGCTCTTTATCTCTATTATTTGCTCCTTTTCCAGCGGCCCTATTTTATTGCCAGAAGGGAGTATTATCTCGGGTATGCTTAACTTTGATTTAAGCGGGGTGTTCTCTTTTTTGCCGCTTACGCTTCCTTCGCTTATATCACTCTTAATGATCTTTAATACTTTTTCATATATGTCTGCTTCTTGCTGTGTTGTTGAAGATGGAAGAGGTTTCCCATACGCTGCGTATATGAGTATCTTTTGCTTTCTTCTTTCAAATAGGCTATTAAGAATCCTTACCGCGTTCTGCCTCTGTATCTTCGTCTCTTCGTTCGTATCGTTTTGGAAAGAGTCATTTATGAATGCTTTCATGTCATCATAGAATGTCTTTGGCAAAAGTTGAATTTCATTCGATTGCTTTTCTTTTTGGTATGCCTGCCAAAGTATGTCGTATGATAAGTCGTCGTTCAATCCCAACACCCCATAGTTCCACAAATCGCACTTTTTATTTTATATATACATTATAGAAATAGGTTATTTAAATAAGTAATATTGAAATTTGTAATTTGGAGAATAGTGGAAGTATGGTGTTTGAAAATAGCGAGGAATGGATTTGAACCATTGATCTCTGGGTTATGAGCCCAGCGGGCACTCCAGACTACCCTACCTCGCTACAATAAATAAAGAAGTTTGGCCGCAAAAATATAAAAACCAGTTAATTAACCAAGGCTAATGCCTTCGATTCCCGGTTCGGCTGCCTTTGGTTTTATCTCCTGTTGCGTTTGCACAGTATCCTCAACAAGTTTCTCAGCCGCATCCTTCCCTATCCTTGTAAATTTCTTTCCGCAGTTGTTGCACTTAAACGCGGCTTCGAAAGCAGCATCGAACGTGAATATCAGCTTGTCCTTCTCATAGCAACCGTTGCATACAAAATAATCGTTACAATCGTTATTTACGACGCTTTTCTTGCTAGACACATTGCTAATGTAATCGAAGAAAGATGGCACCTTTCCAGTATTCACATACCAAGCAAATGAAAGCCAGCCGTTTGTGTTCTTTGCTATGTAGTAGTTTGTTATTCCATAACCCTGCATAAGGTTGAGGATCCTTCTTATTGCATTTATTTTAAGGTCGAGCTGTTCGGCAAGATAATCATCGGTTTTAGGGGTGCTTAGCATGTTCAATACGTCTGGCGCCCACCTACTAACGTTTTTCATTAGGAAGTTGACAGCAACGGTATTGTTAAGCAGCTTTCCAACAGCCTCTTTTACCTCCTCTGGAGGTGCAATTATCGGTGTTGATCTCCTCAGCCTTCCCTCTTTCTCAGACTTTATAATGTCAGAAACGCTCTTTTTTGCAGCATTCCTGCTTTCCGCAGCTACCTTTTTAGTATCCGCTCCAGCAGTTTTACTGCGAATAGGTTTGGCGCTTCTAATTCTACTTCTACTTAGTTTTATGTTTTTCTTTGCCACCGCCTTATTTTTTGCAGC
>JASHUQ010000005.1 GCA_030039935.1 Microcaldota archaeon | reverse complement strand
GGATCGCCAACATGCTCGGATAAAACCTCCCCATACCTTCTCAGATAGTCTATCAATTCCTGGTATAGCTGCTGGTCTATTCTTCCTCCTCTAATCGATCCACCAAAATAAATCTTCATTATTTAACCTCTTCTTGCATTTTACCATAAACTTTTGGTATAAATGAATTTTCCTTGTCTCTCGGGAAATTTTTCTTTATTCTTTCTACAATTTCTTCCTTTTTCATCGTCTTTGAACATATGAATATCCTGTTTCCAGACATAGTAGAGTATTTTATCGTGTACATATTAAACAGCCTTGATACATTCTCTTTGAAACTCTGCAGTTTTGCATCTGCAGGCTCTACTATATAGTTTATCGCCAGTATCCCGTTTGGCTTAAGCGCTTTGCTGCAGCTGTCGACGAATTTTCCATCGAGGAACTTCTCTGGAACTTCGTATCTTATGAAAGAATCAAGTATTATAATATCGTAAAACGAGCTGAACTTTTGCACATATGAGTATCCATCTTCTATTATTATGTTTGAATTCATCTTTTCTGGAAGAAACGCATCAGCCAATTTTGGCATATTCTTGTCTATTTCAACAACATCTATGGTTACCTTGCTTCCGAATATCTTGCCCAATTGAAATGGTATTGTCCCTCCTCCAAGCCCTATTATCAGCACTCTTGAATTTTCGAATAGGGCAGGAAGCGGTGCAAAGAAATCCCAGTAGCTATGTGTGTATATCGAGTTGTACCTTAGCTTTGAATAAACTGCATTGTTTAGAAGGAGGATCTTCTCGTTTCCATGCTTTACTATAACAGCTCCCATTTCCTTTGCTTCAAATATCTTATCATACCCGAAAAGCCCGCTTATGAAACTCGTTAATCCCATTTTGACCCACAGCTCAAAAGTATTAATAATGTGTTAAAATAGGTTATTATAATTATGCTGAAATCTATGCAATCTCCGATGGAAAAGAACACATCAAGAATGAACTTCTTGGGATATGGGGTCTATAGCGCAGCAATGAACATGGCTATGGATGAGGCCATGGCTGCGGAGAGCGCCTCTACCGGAAACTCGTTCCTTAGATTCTATGATTTCGAAAGGCCATCGATAATACTGTGCGAATTCGACAGCATTGACTGCCTTAGGCTGGACAACATTGATGGAATAGACATAACAAGGAGGAAAAGCGGAGGAAGGCCGCTCTACCTTTCTGATAATTCTATATCCTATTCTGTTTCTATGCATTTGGATAACGCAGACTCTTGGGCAAACTCTCTTCATGAGGTGCACATGAAATTCGGAGGATTGGTTGCAGATGCGATTGCAAAAGTTTCTGGTATTGACAGAAATGAACTGACGCTTCCAAGAACATCAAGCATAAGATTCAAAGGAAGGTCGCTTGCCGGACATGCGCAGCATCTTTCTCCTGGAAAATCTCTTCTTTATCAAGGATTGATAGTAATAGAACCATGGGATGTACAAGCAATAGACAGGATGTGGCATTTGGAAAGAGAGGATTTGGATATGATAGCTGAATTGCCCAGCATTAGAAGCATAGCCAGAAGGCAACTTGGCAGCTCTGATGAAATAAAAAGGGAGCTAATAGAGGCAATCACAGCTTCGCTAAGCCACGGCAATCTTGTTGGCACTGAAAAGAGAGAAAAGGATTCGTTGCTTGAAAGTGCAGAAACATTAGCAAAAGAAACATACGCAAATAATGGCTGGGTTTTGAGCAGCACGCCATCCAGAGTGCACAAAGCACCATTCTGCATGCTCTGGGAGGAGAACCAAACCCCAAAACAGAGGCAATGATTCAATCCAAGTATTTATTATATTTTAGATACAAATCGCTATTATGGAAAGGAGCAATGAGGTAAAGAGCATAATCGGAATAGTCTATGCGATACTGAACATAGGGGCGCTTATGCTCGTGTTTGGATCCGCCTATCTTATAAATACGCTTTCAACGCTTTACGGGGTTGGACTCGGTGCATCTATACAGAGCAATGGAAGCGGTGTTGCTCTTACGCAGAATGCCCAGCTTCTTGTAAACGAGCTTTCCACAATACAGAGAAGCGTTGTAGAGTCCTTCATACTTCTTGTGATATCTCTTGTTGCTACCGGAGCTGCATTCATGCTTTTGCTGGATAGGCATCAAAAGCCTACAAGGGCGAACAGCAAGTACACATTCCTCAACGGATCGTTTTCGCTTATATACGCCATACTGTTCTTTGTGGCGTCATCAAATCTGATATCCGGATCAAGCATATACTTCTACATAGGCTATATAGGATTTTTTGTGTGCGTATCATGCGATTTGTACATAGAGTATCTGATAAGGGCAAAGCCTATTGCGAGGGCTGCAAAGACAAAGTATTCTATGTCAATGGATCCATCAAAGCCGTTCGCAAACGTGCTTTCAATCCAGGACAACCTTTTCTCGAACATGTCCGGCAATCTCAAGATAATAGACAAGCATTTCAACTCAATAGCCTTGTCGAATTTCTATAGGCTGGCCGGAAAGAGCATGGGCAACTTCAAGATGGTGCTCATCCTCACTTCAAAGGACATGATGAACTCTGGATTCGAAGAAGATATAAAGGACCTCTCGAGCGAGCTCAACGGCTCTGGGATAGACCTAGATGTAAGGCTCATGAGTGAAAAGGACGCGACGGAGCAGCACGAAAGGATAATGATGGACGACAAGATCGCATACAGCATTCCCCCATTCAATATAATAACAAAGAGAAGCGAGCATATCACAAAAATAAACTTCAAGGATGCTATCAAGAGATTCGAATACATGTATGGAAGGGCAACGAAGCTGGACAATTACAAAGCAGAGAAAGACAGGAAATAACGGTTTTTCCATGGGGATTGAAACAAAGATAATTAGGATAGATGCGGTAAAGCCGGAGATGGACCGCATAAAACAGGCATCGGAATTCATAAAGAAAGGCGGGATCGTTGTCTTCCCAACAGAAACAGTATACGGCATTGGAGCCAGCGTTTTCGACGAGCCTGCCTGCAAGAAAATATTCGAGGCAAAGGGGAGGCCACCGGACAACCCGCTCATTGTAACAGTCTCATCCTTTGATATGGCTGACGAGATTGCGCATATCCCAAAAGAGTATTCAGAAACAATAAGGAAAATCTGGCCTTCACCAATCACGTTCCTGGCAAAAACAAAGAAAGAGCTGCCAAGGGTTGTAACATCAGGACTCGACACTGTTGCCATAAGGATGCCAGCACACCCAGTTGCGCTTTCATTGATAAAAGAATGCGGCCCGATAGCCGGTCCCAGCGCAAACCCATCTAAAAGGCCGACAGCGACAAGCGGAGAGCAGGCAATAAGGTACTTCAATGGAGTTGCAGATTGCATAATAGACTCTGGAAAGGCATTTTTTGGAATAGAATCAACGATAATAAACCTTGAAAATTTCAGTATATTGCGGCCTGGATCTTTCACAACAGATGAAATAGAGAAGGCATTTGGCAAAAAGCCAAAGATAGATGATGTTGCAAAAGGAATTTCACAGTCTGACAAAGCGATAAGCCCTGGTACGAAATACCAGCACTATTCACCCAGAACGCCATTATTTGCTTTCTACAAAAGCATTGACAAACTTGCCGAGATACTAGCCAATATGGACGAGCCCCTTCCATTCGTTTTCATAGGATCAAAGGAATCTTGCAGCGTTATTGAAAAGATTGGCTACAGCACAATAAGCCTTGGGGCAAAAAACAATCTATATGAGGTAGCAAAGAACCTTTACGACAGCTTCATAATTATAGACTCGATGAATGTGTATTTCGGAATTATCGAATCCTTTGAAGAGAATGGGATAGGCCTTGCAATAATGAACAGAATAAGGAAAGCGTCATCAAACAGGAGTTTTGAAGATGATGAATCTCTCAGGAAGCTTATAGAAAGCGCTGATCTATCTTCCTAGCTTTGCGCCGCACTTGCTGCAAAATGATGCAGATGCAGAGTTCTTTGCCCCGCATTTATTGCAGAACATGTATCCACCAACATTCGTATCCATATCTTCGTGCGGGGGAGCGCTTTGCACAGCGGCCTGTGGCTGGCTTCTCTGCTGCATCTTCAGGTTTATGAAGTTGGCCAGTTCTTTTGCATCCTTGTTTCTCAGTCCGTCTATCTCCCCCTCCTGCCTTCCTTTTTGAAGAAGCCCTTTATCTGTATCGTATCCCTGGACTCTTATGAAAACACTCGAAGATATGATTCCCTCCTCGAGCCTTACAGAAGAGATTGAATTATAAGGTATTACCTCATAGTCGTGGCGTATGCCAAGAGTTGCCCTGTTGAGTATTATCAATCTTTGGTCTGTTATTACCACTGAGGTGGGAACTGTCACAGATCCTCCAGGGCCAACCCTTCTTTGCTTTACTGTCCCCATTATCTTCTCGTTGGGCCAGAGCACATTTTTTACTTCCTTTACATCATCATTGTCTATCTTCATAAACAACCATCGTTTTAACTTCTCGCAATGGTTATTTATTTGTATATACTGAATAGCAAAAGCGAAGAAAACTGTACTGGATTAATAACCTATCCATGTATCTTATAGAAGAGGATTTTATGAGCTCAAGCCAAAATACAAGCCAGCAGCAGCAAACGGGCACTTCCGGCAATAGCGGCAAGAGGCGCGCGCTTTTGTACATAATCATTGCCATAGTGGCATTGGCAATAATTGCGGTGGCGCTTGCCTATTTTGTTACACCATCTTCTCCAGCAATATCGCAGACGATGTCGGCTAACAGCACCCCAATATACATGAGCGCATCGCAGATGCAGTCCCTGATTGGATCCCAGCTTGGCAATTACAATGCGACGGATTTATTCAATCAATACGCATTGATCAACGTGTCGTATTTGGTGGAGATTGTGCCGCAGCTTTATGGAAACATAACAAGCGGCTGGATGTCAGCAGCGTATGGAACAAACATTACATCCAATGCAACAATATACTACATTGTAATGACAACAAACAATACACAGTCAATTGCACAGGATGTTGGAGACTCGCTTAACTTCTTTGTAAACACAACAACACCGGTAGTGGTCAATCCTGGTACGTACAATGGGCTGGATTACACTTACGGAGAATACACCAATTCGACAACAACTTTCCAGACAGTTTATGGATGGAAGAACCGTAATGTGGCGATTGCGCTTGTGTACGAGAATCCTGGCTCTTTGGTGAATGAGACACAGTTCATAGACACTGTTGCAAACGACACTCCATAGTCTATTATTTTCGCAAAACGATATCTGCAAGCTGTTCTGGGGTGTTTGAAACCGCATCCAGTATTGTTACATTCTTCTTGAATGCTGCTACTAATCTAACTGCAACTTCCATTGAAACAGTGGCAATAAGCGAATGTAATATTTGAGCTTTTGTAGTCCCAAATGGGTTGTCTTTTCTTGTCTTCATTCTTTTGATTACCACTCCGAGGTTCCAGTTTGGGCTGAGCCACTTCACGTTCGTTGCAATTCCAAAGAATTTGAATATCCCAGGAAACCATCCCTCTAGATACCTGCCGTCTTTCCTTAGCAATTCCTTGTTGTCCTCGTCCCAGTGTGGTGGATTTGAAAAGAGCCACGCAGAGGATGCGCCTGCTTTTATTTCTCTTTCAGAGCCCCAGCGCAAAAGCCCAGATATTTACGCATTTCCTGATTATTTACGTATTTCTGGACAGTTGGACAGACGTCCAATTATTATATTATCATGAAT
>JASHUQ010000037.1 GCA_030039935.1 Microcaldota archaeon | reverse complement strand
GTACCCCACCTGTTCAGCTGCGCGTATGATGAAGAAAGGCTTGACAGTATTTGAGGAGAGGTGAAATAGTAGGCAATTCCAAATAGGATTGGCATTACAAGATAGAAGGCTATCCCTATTGCAAGCATGACCCCTCCGAGAGCCCTTGTCGGTAGTATGGCCCTGAACACTATTCCTGGAACAATGAAAACTGGAATTGCGGCAATAGCGAAGAAAACAAGAAGATAGTACTGTGCATATATTGCGGCAATACCATCAATTATGAATGTACCTACTATGTTTGCCGGCTGTATGAAAAATGTTTCCAATGGCAGCTGGTATGCGGTTTGGCCAAGTCCAAGAAGCGCGTTCTGGAATGCATATCCGGGAATTGTTATAGATGTCTGTATTGAGACAACGAAACTGTCTATCATATATATCTGAAATATTGATGAATAGACGTTCTCTGCACCGTTTATTGTTGAAAGCATGAGATTGAACGCTGTAGCATATGGGTTTATTGTTCCGACAACAAGAGATGGAATAAGGCCGAAAGCGACAGCGCTTATGTAGAGGAATAGCACGACTATCAGTGCGCTGGCGCTCGCCTCGTATATTTCTCCTACTCCGAAGTTCCTTAATCTATCATTCCTCAAAGCAACGCCGCTCATGAATATTATGGCTGCTATCAGGAACGCTACGAGCACAACAACAAGCACATAAGGAAGAACATTCTTCCATTCAGCGTATATCTGGCCATTGATCGGGCAGTACCACGGTGCTGACTGCTGCACTTGTGCTGCAAGAACGCTTGGAAGAAGGCCGCAGCTGCTTGGAGATGTGGATGCCGCTGCCGATGGAACCAGTGAGAACATCGTGAGCGCGATTATCGACATAAGGACTATGAGGGTTATCTTCTTGCTGTCAAGCTTTTTTGCAATATTGTGGTTTTTCATTTTTACACCAGCATTCCAAGAAGCTCTGTGAAACTGATTTCCTGGCCAAGAGACTTAGAGAAATCAATGACAAAGGCGTCTAGTATCGTGAAATTTATGAATGGGATGAATGTAAGTCCAGAAATAAGATAAGCGAGAGGGATTACAAAGCTGTTTTCTATGCTCGCCGCGTTTCCAAGAAGCCCAGAACTTATAGCTGTTGTGAAAGTCTGTATCATTATGCCAAACACGTTTTCTGTTAGAGTTACAGTGTTTATTGTCCCGTTGGTGCAAGTGCCGGCATAGCTGCTGCATATGTTTGTGTCTATGAATCCATATGATAGGATTGCAAGCAATGGATAGACAAGTCCGAATCCAAGTGCGAGAGCTATCATTGCGCCTCCAAAAGTCCTTGTTACTCCAAAAGTCCTTGCCAGCAGCCCTACAACTATGAATATTGACATAAGAAGAAGCGCAGCTGCGATGAGTATTACCTGTATCTGATTCAGTATAAGGGTGAATATGACAGCATCGAACACATATCCCAATACCGTCTCTACCCCAGATGGGACAAAACTATCAAGGCTGAATCCGGTGTTTATGTATGGCTGGTTTGGGAACTCGACTTTTATCGCTATTCCTGGGCTTGCCCCAAGGAAATAAGACACAAAGTAAAGCACCTGTGAAAGCTGGAAAGCATCTGTTGTGAATGTGCTTATGTCGCAGGTTGCAAGAGTGTATATTGTTGTTGGGTTTTGATTCTGAGGATTGCATTGAGCAGGGACAAGGCCGACTGCACCGAACGCCCCTTGAGGATTCAGGAAGAAAAGATATGTGAAAGCTGCGAATACCAACAACAGTATTATTGTTATGAATGTCTGGTACAGCTGGTTTTGCGACCAAGCCCTTATGTCGTTGTTTCCCACAATGCCGCTAAGCATGTAGATTACCGCTGCGACGACTATAACCAAAAGCGCTATTATGAGCGCAATAGGCACCCACGTGTTCACGTTTATCGGGAATGTTGGAGCCGCATAGCTTATTCCAACAGTGCCGAACATGCCTGCCATAACTAGGAAAGCAAGCACAGAATACAGCACTATCTTCTTTTTCATCATAACAACTTCTTCAAAGTACTCTCTGACCTTAGGCTTGGGGCTCCGAGCAGGTCTCCAACAGCTTCCATGAAATCATATGCTACTATAAAAGAGAATATTATTGCGAAGAAGGCGAAAACATCCGCGGTTATGAGCCCAAGCATAGCCTGTATGAAAAGCGATGGGGAGAAAAGCGCAAGCGATACAGATGCGACGATGCTGCCTAGCGCTCCTATCGGGTTTCCTGTTATTCCTCCAGCTAATCCATTGATCCCGCTTTGACTGCATATGAATACAGAGCACAACTGCCCAGCAGAAACTGTTGGGCCAAATGATATCAGCATGAAATGCAGCAATATCGGGAATACTATGAAGAATCCTGTAAACAAACCTATCAGTGCACCGCCTGCAGGCCTGCTGAATGGAAGCGTTCTTAGTATTATTCCTATGAACAGGAAGAACGGCATGATCGCATAGAAGACTCCTAGAAGGGCTGCTATCCCTATGATTATTCCGGCAAAGAGCGCAGACATAGTCATCAGGTTGCCCACCTCGTTTCCTACAAGGCCGTATCCCTGCAATGGGGCGAATGCTATTCCAAAATCGTTCGGCATTATGCTCACGCTCAACGATGTCACAAGAGACAATGCCTCCTGTGAAACCGCTATGTCAACGAAGACTGGGACAAGGCCTATTGACGAGCCTGACAGCTCAGAGCAGTCATTGAGGAAAACGTTCCTGCTGTACGCCCCCGTATTTGTTATCAATGTTGGAGGTGCGATAGCGCTTGTAACTGAGAATGTTCCAACAAGAAGGAAAACAACTATTATTGTTATTATTATTTCGCCAATCTCTTCCTTGCTGAACTCGATAAGTCCATCTATAGAGAAAGAGTATCCTAGCATGTAGGCAATCCCTGCTACGAGGGCCATTGCCAGCATTATAATCAATGATATTCCTATAAGAGAATCAAGGGTAGAGAAGCTTGTAATGCCAGGAGAAGAGCTTGGTATTATGCTGTTGCAGAACGTTGTTGTATTGAACGCATGCGCATTTGGCACTATCATTGCCATAAGCAGAGCTAGAATGAATGGGATTTTTATTTTTTGAATTATTTTATCTTTGATATTTTTCATTTTACCATCATATTAGCTTTGAAAGCCCTGCAAGGCTTGTATCTCCTCCGAATAAACTGGAAAGCCCCAAGATTGCGGTTATTACAACAATTATGTTCAAGATTGGAAGTATGTATGAGGTGATGCCTAGAGGGCCGTATGCATTGAGGAAT
>JASHUQ010000036.1 GCA_030039935.1 Microcaldota archaeon | reverse complement strand
TGCTGCTTGGGTCTTCAAAAGACCAAGCATCCATCATGATATCACTGCCGTTTGGCCATAATATTGCAAACAGGAGTTTTGCTTTCTTTCCCTCAACAAACAGTATCCTACTTCTATTTAAGTATGTGACATATTCTACGTGCGGCACAAGGGTGCTGAACTTATCCCTGCGGATTAGCTTCTCGATTCCTTTGCATGGATATATAACAGCTGGCAATTGATCAAAGCCGGGTTGCATCACATTTTCTCTTACTATAGGCTCGTAAAATGCTTGCTCTTCCCTCGCAATGGCTGGAGAAAAGCCAAGCATGCTTTCAGTTTCAATATCATGAGAGCGTTCCATGAATTCACCTATGTTCTTACAAGATGCGATGGATCATCAAAAGAGTAGATGTTTGTTTCCGCTATTTGGGGCTCATCTACCGAAACATCGTTTCTCCCTTCTCTTACCACATGCCTTAGAGAAAAATTCGGGTCAGATGCATTTCTTTTTACGTAATTCGGGATCTTTTCAAGGCTTAGCGTAATGTCGCAAAACCTATGGCCGTGTTCCCTTTTTGCCCTCATCATTCCTTTTTCTATCTGGCCGTAGAGCTCGCTAATGGCATCAACATTGTCTTTGTATCTTGGGCCTGTTGCTGGCCGTATCTCAATTCTTGATGGCAGCTGATTGTCTGTAGGGTTTGGCCCATCATAAACGAAATAGAGTGCCAGGCACCGCCTATTCATCGACAAAGACGGCTCTGGTTTCGCATCAAATATCCTGACCTTTATCTTCTTAGCAGTCCATGCACGGCACGTTGGGAGCATTATCTCCTCTAATGGCGATGCCTCTTCTGTTTCGCTAATATGGCTTATTGTTGCGCTGTGCATTCGATAATATTATAAATTTACAGATATTTAAACTATGCTTTTTTTGCATATTTGGAGATAAACTTTACGCTTTTGAAATGCTTATAAATATCTGTTTTACATATAAAAGATGATTTTATGGTTTCAATAAACGAGTTCTCCGCAATAGACATAAGGATAGGAAAGATAATAGACGTACAGGATCTGAATACGAGAAAGCCAATGTATGGATTCAAGGTAGATTTGGGAAGCGAGCTTGGGACAAGGACAATAGCAGCTGGCGTGAAGGAATCATATTCAAAGGAAGAGCTGCTTGGCAAAAAAGTTGTTGTTTTGGTAAACCTTGACCCAAAGAATATAGCTGGTTTTGAGTCGCAGGGGATGGTGCTTGCCGCTGTAGACAATAATACGGTGTCCCTCCTTCAAATTGACAAAGACATTAAAGAGGGAAGCAGGGTGAGATGATCGCAAAAGAAGAGATATGGGTATATGACGGATGCATTGATAGGAGAGGAAACAAACGGAGAGACAAGGCAAAGAAAGCAAGCATGCTTGACAGCATTCCTCTTTATGGAATAGGCCTGCCTGCAGGGCTGAGCCCAGAACAGGATATAGATGTACTAAGAGAAACTCAGGATGTAGCTGAGGTAATACAGGAGCCACACAGCTCGACTAAGCCAGAGCTTGTCAAGGGGTGCGCAGCTATTGCGTGCCTTATTGAGGTTGAGGAAGGAAAGATTAAAATGAGCAGATACTTCATGGAAGAATTCTACGAACCTCTAAAAAGAGACGGAGTAAATCTTAAAGGAAATCCTGTAGATGTCGAAGAGGCTGTCGCGGAGTGGCAGCGGAAAAGATTGCTGAAATATGCAGCAACACATCCAAGAGATAATGGTGAAAGGATGATGGTTACAACAAAGGTTCTGGCATTTGCGCCAGAGAAAAAAGAGAGCCAGATGCATTACGCAATAGTGAGAACGCCTACAAAAAGACTTGTAGGAGATTATATTACAGCTATAGAAAGGATGGAGAACGAAAAAGGTAAGAGTTTGGCCCTTGACAATCTTAACGTATATTTTGTAGCTTCGTTCAGCATAAACAAAATAATTGCATCATTGGAGATTGCTGTAAAAAAGGGCGGTGTAAAAGAGATATTCTTGACAGCGACAAACGATCACGAAGTTGAAAAGATGGCAAGATTGCAGGACATTATTGCACAGGAACCAATGTTTGAAGGCGTAAACATAGGGATGCGTGACATAAGAGAACAGGGAATCTTCAATGAAAATATAGAAAAAGAGGGCACTACCCTACAGCGCCATCCAGAGAGGAGGCGTCTAACTTCTTGAATAGATATTCTCCTTTCTTTACTTTGTACTCATGTTTTCCGAAAACGCAATCTTTGAGGCTGCCAGCCTTTACTCCCAGTTGCAAATTTATTTTTTCTGAAGTTCCTGGCATAAATGGGCTTATCAGTATAGATACTATCCGTAGTGATTCCAGTAGATTGTATAGGACGTTACCGAGTTCCCTCCCGTTTAGCTTCCATGGTTCTTTGTCATTCACATACTTGTTTGCCGCTTTGATGAAAGAGAATATTACCGATAAAGCATTAAACGGATCTATTTTATCCATTAGCGTGCCTATCTTCTGCAGGTTGATGGCCTTGTCCAGTTCTGCTTTTCCTTCAATCCTTCCATCGAACCTCTCTGCAAGTATGATGGTCCTATTCAGAAGATTCCCGAGTTCAGCTGCCAGTTCGTTATTCAGCCTTGTAACCAGCGCTTTTTCTGAAAAGTCTCCATCGTCGCCAAGTGGAAGCTCCTTTAGCAGGAAATATCTCAATGCATCTATAGAGTATTTCCTTGAAAGCGCAGCAGGGTCTATGGCATTGCCAAGGCTTTTGCCTATTTTTTTACCATCTACTGTAAGCCAGCCAGTAGCGAACACCTTTCTTGGAGGCTCTATTCCCGAAGAGAACAAAAGAGCGGGCCATATTACTGAATGGAACCAGTTTATCTCCTTTCCTACAAGATGTACATCTGCAGGCCAGAACCTTTTGAAATTATCGCCGTTGGGCCATCCTAAAGCGCTTATATAATTGAACAGAGCGTCAATCCAAACGTATAAAGTGTGATTTTTGTCAAGAGGAAAGGGCACAGCCCATTTTATTGTTGTCCTCGTTATGCTTATGTCCTTCAATCCCTCTTTCACTCTGTTTAGTATCTCCTTTGACCTGAATTTTGGAGAAAGAAAATCGGGGTTGCTTTTGTAGAAATCCAGCAGCCTGTCCTGGTATTTGCTTAATTTGAAGAAATAACTTTCCTCCTTCACTTTTTTTACCTCTCTCCCGCATTCAGGGCATTTTCCATTCCTTAACTGGAGGTCTGTCCAGAATGTTTCGTCTGGGACACAGTACCATCCCTCATAAAAACCCTTGTAGATGTCTCCCTTCTTTGCTATTTTTTCTATGATTTGGGATACGACATTTTCATGTACAGGGTCGCTGGTTCTTATGAAGCAATCGTATGATATGTTCAGCTCTTTCCATACCTCTTTGTATTTTCCAACTATGCTGTCGACAAATTCCTTGGGTGTTTTCTTAACAGAGTTTGCCGCCTGCTCTACCTTTTCACCGTGTTCGTCTGTTCCAGTAAGAAAGAAAACATCATCTCCTTTGAGCCTGTGCCACCTTGCAAGCACATCGGCGGCTATGGTGCAATAGGCATGGCCTATGTGGGGTTTATCATTCACATAATATATTGGGGTTGTAACATAGAATTTCAGTTCTACCACCTTTACTGCCACTAAACCTCTTTGAGTGAACAGAATAAAAAGGGATTGGATTAATACTACTCACTGTGGGTAAGCAATATTAATCTGTTTTGATATATTAATATTACTACTTTTGGGGATTTCAATGGCCGACGCAGCTCTCGACCCAGCAAAAACAAAATTTGATGATTTCTTTGACAGGTATTACTCTGACGAGATAAAATCGCTTTCTATTTCTTTCCCGGATAAAAGAAGCCTTATTGTGGATTTTAAAGACATCGTGAAATTCGACCCGGAGCTCGCAGAGGCGGTGATGGAGCAGCCAGATTCGTATATAGAAGCTGCGACAGAGTCGCTCAGAGGAAAAATGGAGAGCGTAAATCTTGATGGAAGAGAGGTACATGTAAGAATCTTCGGGCAGAGCACAAACGTTCCCCTTGTGCAGGACGTAGGCTCTTCATTCATAAGCAAGATGATAATGCTCGACAGCCTTATTGTAAAATGGTCCGAGATAAACCCAAAGGTGAAGATTGGATCTTACAAATGCACTTTCTGCGGAGCAACATACAAGATAAGGTTTGGAAAGGACGATATGCCTGATATCTGCCTCCAGTGCAAAAGAAGGTCGCTGAAGCAGATTGCGGAAGAATCCCAGTTCATCAATCTTCAGAAAATAGCTGTTCAGGACCCTTTGGAAAAGCTGAAGGGAAGCTCTCCTACATGGCAGCTTGAGGTGTGGATGGAGGACGACCTTGTCAATACAGTAATTCCAGGAGACAGAATAGAGCTGACAGGAATACTAAGGATAAGGCCGAGGAGGAACCTTAGAGGAAAACTTGAACGCGACATATACACAATGTTCATAGACACTGTATCAATAATTCCAAAACAAAAAGAATTTGCAGACATTCAAATAAGCGAGGAGGAAGAAAGGATAATAAAGGAATTGGGAAAAGACGCACACATATTTGAAAAGATATCAAAGTCAATTGCACCATCAATTTACGGCTACAATGAGATAAAACAGGCAATAGCGCTCCAGCTCTTTGGTGGTACTATTGGAAAAACCCTAGTAGATGGAGGCCCGATAAGAAGCGACATGCACATTCTTCTTATAGGGGATCCTGGAAGCGCAAAGACAAGGATCCTTCAGTCTGTGATAAAGCTTGTTCCAAAGGGAATCTACGTAAGCGGAAAATCTATAACTGGAGGAGGAATGACAGCAGTTGCAGAGAGAGATGATTTCTCAGAAGGAGGATGGACGCTTAAAGGAGGGGCTATGGTTTTGGGAAGCGGCGGAATCGTCGCTGTAGATGAATTTGACAAAGTTAGCGAGGATGACAGATCCGCGCTCCACGAAGCACTGGAATCCCAGACAGTAAGCGTTGCAAAAGCTGGAATAATAGCGACGTTCAATGCGAGGGCTGCAGTGCTCGCTGCAGCGAACCCAAAGTTCGGAAGGTTCGATCCAAATGTTTATCCGGCTGAGCAGTTCGACATACCCCCCACACTTCTTTCAAGGTTCGACCTGATTTTCCCTATAAAAGACATACTAGATGAAGAACTTGACAAGAGCATAGCGCACCACATACTTCTGCAGCATGAAGCTGCTGGTGCGGTTCTTTCTGAAATACAGGAATATGAACAGGTAGAGAGGCCGGCATTAGATGCTGAAATACTAAGGAAATACATCGCATATGCAAGAAAGAATGTTCATCCAAGGATAACGCAGGATGCATCAAAGAGGATACA
>JASHUQ010000035.1 GCA_030039935.1 Microcaldota archaeon | reverse complement strand
CTGTTCAGAAAGAAAATTCCCTCAGATATGCCCTGTGTTGTAATAACGTCATCATAGCCAATGTCAAGATTGTACATAGACTTGTATCTTTTCTGTACCACTGCAACGAGTTCGTCTATTCCCTCTGATCTTGAATAGCCGGTCTTGCCCTCTTTTAACGCCTTTATGTATGCGTCTATTATGTACTTTGGCGTTGGGAAATATGCCGGAGGGTCTCCGGTGTTTAGTTTTATTATCTCTTTGCCCTTTTTTCTAAGAATGGCCGCTTCTGCATCTTCCTCTCTTATAGGATTTGTCGCAAACCTGCTCCTTTTCGAAAGCACATCTATAATATCACCTATTCGAGAGCCGCATCATCAATTATGTAAACTCCGGATGACCCGCTCCAAACTTTATGCGATTTAATTATTTTTATATGTTTCTCAAATAATGGGGCATCAACCACAAATGACTCCGCCTCTCCTCCTTCAAAAGATATGTTAATTTTGTATTTCTTGCCTACTTTGATTAATTTATCTATTGTGTCTTTGTCTATCCTTGCGCCAAGAAAGCTCTCATCCAAACCATCAGCAGACACGCTTGTTATAATCGAATCAAAATTTTCTGATATCTCATTCAATTCTTCAACAGGGTTTATTCCCCAGAGGGGTGCATGATGCACAATTTTGAGCTTTTTGCAAATATCATTGATCCTGTCTGCCTGGTACCTGCTGGCAACCGCACCCGTAATAAGCTCTGTTACCTTGTCCTTTTTAAGGGCATTTTCTAAATCCAAAAGCTCCTTTTCCTTCTCTCCCTTAGTACTAAAGAAAACGTGTTTTATTCCCATAGATTGCGCTTGTAGGGCTGTCCACTTTATGTTTGGCCTGTGGAACATGTAGCTGAATTCGTTGTCAGATATTGCACTTATTAGCAAATCCGGTTTTTTTCCTATGTCAGCCATTTTGTGTACTGCAAGGGTCGAATCCTTGCCTCCGCTGTAAAGTGCAGCTATCATTTTGCATCACTAGAAGGGCATATATCTCTCAGAACGCATTTGCCGCATATCTTTTTCTTGGCAGTGCAGACATCCCTTCCAAGAGCTATAAAAAGATGGTTGACATTTCCCCAGTCGGGCTTTGGCACTATCTTCATAAGATGTTCTTCAACCTGCGCTGCGTTTTTGGCGTGATATAGAAAGAGCCTGTTCGAAACTGTGATGCAGTGCGTGTCAATAGCAATGCCTTCATGCTTTCCAAACGCATTTGCAAGAACTACATTGGCGGTCTTTCTACCAACCCCTGGCAATTGTATCAGTTTTTCCATTGTTTCAGGAACCTTACCTCGAAAATTTCTTTTTATATATTTGGCAGTTTGTATGATGTGCTTGGACTTGTTCCTATATATGTTCAGGCTTTTTGTGTATTTGTATAGCTGTGTAGGTTTCAATTCAACAAAACTCTTGATATTTGGATACCTCTTGAACAAAGCAGGGGTGACCTTGTTGACCTGCGCATCCTGCGCCTGTGCAGAAAGCATAGTTGCTACCAGCAGTTCCCAAGGGTTTTCATGGTCCAGAGATGTTTGCATCTCTTCCGGATACCTTTTCTTGAGCCTTGAGAGGACAACCCCAATCTTTGCCGTTGCTTTTTTCTTATTCATTTGAATACCATCTAAAGAACAATTAATAGGACAAGCCTTGGTTAATGATTTATACTACTATGTCTATAAAATATTATGGCAGGGGTGAAGCTTCTTTCCAAGTCAGATGCAAACAGGCTTGTTGGTATACTCGGCAAGACATACAAAAATGCAAAATACTATCTTAATTTTAAGACTCCAATAGATCTTGTTGCAGCTGCAATTCTTTCTGCACAGACAAGAGACGAGGTAACCAATTCCGTAACCCCGAGATTGTTTGAAAAATACAAGACCGCAAAAGACTATGCAAACGCAGATCCAGATGAACTTTATCAATACATAAGTAGAGTGAGCTTCGGAGGCAACAAAGCTAAGAGCATAATCCATACTATGAAGATAATTGACCAAAGATACAAAGGAAGGGTTCCTAGCAAAATGGAAGAACTTCTAGAACTTCCTGGAATAGGGAGGAAGACAGCCAATACAATACTGATAAATGCATACGGTATTGTTGAGGGCATCCCAGTAGATACCTGGGTGATAAAACTTGCACCGAGACTTGGGTTGACTTCAAATAAGGATCCAGAGAAGATAGAGCAAGACCTAATGAAGATGATAGAAAAGAAGTACTGGCACAACATTACCTATATATTCAAAACTCACGGCAAAACAATGTGTGACAAGGTTCCTATATGCAGCAAATGCCCTGTGAACAAAATATGCCCAAAGAATGGAGTCACAAAGAGTGTTTAGATGAGAGTAATATCAGATTTTCATATTCATTCAAGATTTGCCATGGCGTGCAGCGAGAGCATAAATCTGAATGGGCTTATGGCGAGCGCAGAGACGAAAGGGCTCACGATACTGGGCACTGGGGATTTCACTCATCCTGAATGGATTTCAGAGATAAAAAGAGATCTTGAAGAGCACAACGAAACAGGATTCTACAAAATAAAAGGGTCAAAAAGCAAGGTAAGGTTTGTAATCAGCACAGAGGTTTCAACAATATTCACAAAAAACAATTCAGTGAAGAAAATCCACAACATAATACTTATGCCAAGCGTAGAATCCGCGGAATCTCTTAACGATCGTTTGAACAAATATGGTAAACTTTCCTCTGATGGGAGGCCGATACTATCCATGAGCGCTCCAGAGCTTGTAGAGACGGTCTTTGAAGTAGAGAGGAACGCCTTTGTATTCCCTGCTCATGCTTGGACTCCATATTTTGGAGTGTTCGGCTCTCTTTCCGGCTTCGATTCAATGAAGGACGCATATGAAGACCAAGAAAAGCACATACACGCCTTTGAAACCGGCCTAAGCAGCGATTCCCCCATGAACTGGAGGATATCCAAGAATGATAAGTATACCCTTTTATCAAACAGCGACATGCACTCGCTCGAAAAGCTCGGAAGATCAGCAAACATATTCGAGATTGATGAGGAAAAGCTGTCCTACAATTCAATAACAAAAGCGATCAAGAACAATGATGGAAAAGTACTAAAGAAAACAATCCAGTTCTTCCCAGAGGAAGGCAAGTATCATTATGATGGGCACAAAGACTGCAAGTTTTCTATAAACCCTGAAACAAGCAGCATAACAAAATGCCCTGTTTGCGGCAAGAAACTTCTCACCGGAGTTCTTCACAGGATCAACAGCCTTGCAGACAGGCCTGCAGGATTCATTCCAGAGAATCCAATACCATACACAAAAATAGTTCCATTGAAGGAGGTAATAGCCGATGTGATAAAGAAAGGAACATTTTCCGTTGCGGTAGATAGGATATACAAGGACCTTACTTCAATTTGGACCGAATTCGATGTCTTGATAGATGTAGATCCTATGTCAATTGCAGAGAAATCAACAAAGGAAATTTCTGATGCGATAGTAAACATGAGAAATGGCAGCATAACAATAAAGCCTGGTTATGCTGGAATATTCGGAGAAATAGATCTTCTCAACAGAAATAAGGGAGTAAAAGAGATAGAACAAGGGCAGAAAATGCTTTGATTAATAGTTGTACATCCTATTTGCAAATCTTCTTATCAATATTATCGGGTTTATTACGATTCTTCTTAAAGTGCTCGATGCCCTTCTCACCTTTATGTTCTTGAATGCCGCTAATGCAAAATTGTCCATTATATTGCTATAATGCTTGAGGGCCATGAGTGCAGCAAAAACAACACCTATAACTGCCATTTCTATTGTCATCAGGTATCCAGTTATGAGCAGCATAGTATGAGAGAAATTCGCTCCTCTTAAAATCAGGACGGTTGCCAATGCAATAAGGAAGTCAAGCCCAACAGATATGTATGCAAGCTTCTGCAGAAGAAGCTCCATCTTCTTTACTTTCTGGTAGTCGCCATAATACAAATTTACCAACCCTCAATCTCTATATACAATTGTGAACGTTTAAAAAGATTGCTAAATGTTGGGACTAGCGGAAGTTTTCTAAATTTTCAGAATTGATGCAACCATTTAAATATTTCTATACTAATATATGAATGAATTTTATACGTTTAGTTTAAGTTCGTGTTTTTATGGAGAACAATACTCTAGAGAACAAGCTAGTAGCTATAGTCAGGATTAGGGGACGCGTCAATGTGCGTCATGACATATCTGAGACGCTGAAAAGGCTAAGGCTAAACAGGGTCAACAACTGCACTGTTGTAAAACTGACCCCTGATTACTATGGAATGCTGAAGAACTGCGAAAGCTATGTAACCTATGGAGAGGTAAGCAAAGAAACACTCGAAAGGCTTGTAAAGAGCAGCAACATGAAGATTAGTGCAAATGACATAATTGAGGGTAAGTATGATTTAAAGGAGCTTAAGAAGAACCTTCCGTTCAGGCTGCATCCTCCAAGGCATGGCTACAAGAGCACAAAGAGAAGCGTGAATGAGGGGGGATCACTTGGATACATGGGATCAAAGATAAATCTCCTAATAGCAAGAATGGTGAAATAATGGTGTTCAGGAAAGAGAAACGTTCAAGGAAATACCTAGGAACAAGGAGATGGGGAGTAGGAAACATAAAGAATGCAAGGGGAGCAGGAGGAAGAGGAGGCGTTGGAAGGGCCGGAGCGAGGAAGCACAAGTTCACAAGAATGGTCACAAAGGAAAGGGAACGCATGAAAAGGCACGGATTCGTTCCATGGAACAGGAAAAGGCTGGATGAGATAAGCCTTAGGCAAATAGACACAATGACAAAAGGGCATTCTGGGGAAAAACCAACAATAGAGCTGAGCAATTACAAAGTCTTGAGCAACGGCGAGCTCTCGAGGCCAATAATAATAAAGGCTAACAAGTTCTCTAAGAATGCTATAGAAAAGATAAAGAGTGCAGGAGGAGAGGCAATAGTGATAAAGTAGGCCATTAGGTTTTATAGTATGACAGAAACGCTTAGGATTGCTTTTTATACCGATACATATCTTCCAGCAGTTGATGGTGTTGTAACATCAATAATAAACAGCAAGGAGGAGCTGGAAAGGAGAGGGCATGAGGTATATGTGTTTACTAGTGGAGAGAGCAGGACAAAGCTTGTCTCAAACCTCGGAAAGAACGTATTTGCCGTGCACGGTGTAAAGTTCAAGAAATATCCGCAATACAGGCTTGCGCTTTTTCCGCTTCTTACCTCTGTAAAGCTCACAGAGATAAAACCAGATTTAATACATGCGCATACGCCATTTATGATGGGAATCTCTGCGCTTCTCATGGCAAAATCCAACAGGATCCCGATTGCAGGGACGTTCCACACGTTTTTCACCAATAAAAAAGTGCTCAACGCATACGGAACAGACAGCGAAATATGGAGAAGAATGATGATAAGATCGGCTTGGCCATACGCGAGATTCTTCTACAACAAATGCAACAAGGTGATAGCCCCGAGCGAAGTAACCAAGAATATACTTAATAGGCATAGGATAAACAACACAGTGGTTGTGCCAAACAGCGTTGATACCAAGAGGTTCAACCCAAATGTGGATGGAAGAGCGATAAGAAGGGGTATAGCAAAAAACAAAAACGAAAGAATAGTCCTCTATGTTGGAAGAATGAGCGATGAGAAGAGTATAGACGTGATATTAAAGGCTGCAAGGATGCTTAAAGATGAAAATATAAAATTTGTTTTTGCCGGAACCGGCCCTTCGCTTCATAAATACCAGCAGCTTGCTGCAAAATATGGTATAAGGGAAAAGGTTTATTTCACAGGGTTTGTCGACAGTTCCGATCTTCCTAAATATTACGCTGCATCGGACCTGTTTTGCACAGCTTCCACATTCGAAACGCAGGGGGTTGTCCTCCTCGAAGCAATGGCGTCGGGGAAACCGGTCGTTGGCGCCGACTACCTTGCGATAAAAGATATAATTAAAAACGGGAAAAACGGTGAGAAGTTCAGGCCTGGGGATAGTAACTCCTGTGCCAAAAAGATAGAAAGGGTTATAAATAATATCTCTTCATATAATGGAATTGAAAACAGCATAAACAAATATTCATTAAAGAATACAACTGATATTTTGCTTGATGTTTATAAACAAATCATAACGGGCTATACTTCTAGCTAAAATTTATTTATTATTAAGGCGATTCGCTGAACAATGAGAATAAGGAGCAATCACAGACTAGCATGAACGGCAATGCGGTGCAAGTGCATAGTGCAGCTGCACCAACTCTAAGCAGCATGATAAAAGAGTCTGCAGACCCAAAGGTCCAGCAGATAAGGAAAGAGATAGAGGAGGTGAAGAAGCAGAGAAGCGGCACCATGTCGAGGATGAGAGATCTTCAGCACAAGCTCTCTTACAAGATGGCGGAGCAGGAGGCGATATCAAAGCTCTTTGATATGGAGAAGAGCAAGCCAAGGAAGGAGAACATAGGAAAGCTCAAGAAAATGAGGCAGGCGCTTGACTTCAAGATATCCACTGGGTCGCTGAACCTCCAGCAAGAGAAGATGATAGTAAGGCAGATAAACGAGATAAACGTGAAGCTTGAGGACGCGCTCAAGCTTTCAAGGCTGGAAAGGAAAAAGGGATTGGTAAGCAATGACATAGAGAAATGCAGCGATGAGCTAAAGAAGATAGCCGCTTCTATAACTGATATAGATGCGAAGCTGGATGAGCTGTATTCCAATGTAAAGAAATTGCTTGGCATATCCAGGTACAAGCCAAAAAGCCAGGAGGAAAGAAAAAGGAAAAAGGAGATACACCAAAGACCGCAGCAGGACATTAATCTTGAAGACATAGTGGTAATAAAGAAAAAGGAGAGCAAGAAAGCTGACTCAGAAAACGATGCAAAGTGATAAGCAAAAGGCAAATATAGTGTTATAATGAAAATTTCTTTTTTTGGAGCGGCGGGAGAAGTGGGCAGAAGCTGCATCATGGTAAGCACAAAGAACACAAATGTTCTTCTGGATTCTGGAGTAAAGCTAGGTCAGAAAATAGAGTTTCCAAAATTGGATGACGATATAGTAAAATCATTGGATGGAATATTCATAAGCCATGCCCACATAGACCACAACGGATTCCTCCCGCATTTGTATTCCTCTGGATATAAGGGAAATTTCTTTGCAACAAAGCCTACAATAGAGATAGGAAACGTGATGATAAGCGACTACATAAGGATATCAAATCCTGTAGATGTCACAAAGAAAGGACTGGAAGAGATGTCAAAGCATGCAAAGATTGTCGAATACCACAAGGAATTCAGGCTAAGGGACCTTTCAATAAAGTTTATTCCAGCCGGGCATATACTTGGAAGTGCTCTTATAGAGATAAGCGACGGGAAGAACAGGATAGCGTATACTGGAGATATAAGCCTGAACAGGACAAGGCTGCTCGACGGGGCAGACATAAGGAGCGTAAGGGCCGACACGCTGATTACAGAGTCAACATACGGGCTAAAGACCGATGTTTTCCCAAACGAGAAGCACACCTCGCAGAACATGCTTAAGAGCATAAAAGATACGGTACAGATAGGCGGAAAGGTGATAGTGCCGAGCTTCGCTGTTGGAAGGGCACAAGAGGTGCTTTTCCTTCTTGACGATTACATAAACTCAGGAGTGCTGCCCAAAGTTCCGGTATATGTAGACGGAATGATAAACAAGGTAATGAGAATACACAGGCATAATGTGATATACTGCAGAAAGGAGCTTCAGAGCAAGATTCTGATGAGCGATTACGACCCTTTCAAGAGCCCGAATTTCGTTGTTGTGGAAAAGAAGAGCATGAGGAACAAGATTGTGAATGATGATGAATCATCAATAATAGTAACGACAAGCGGAATGCTGACTGGCGGTCCAGTAATGTTCTATATGTCAAAGCTTGCCAAGAGCTCTGCAAACAAGATGCTGCTTGTAGGGTACCAGGCTGTTGGAACGCTAGGAAGGATGTTCCAGGATGGAGTGAGAGATATATTCCTGAATGGAAGCGAGATGAAGGTCGAGATGAACGTTGATACTTTCCATCTTTCTGCACACGCAGACAGACCGCAGCTGGAAAGGCTAATGGGCAGCATAAAAGGGCTCAGGAACGTTTTCATAGTACACGGAGAAATAACAAAGGCAAAGGATCTCAAAGAGTATGCATCGAAGAAGTTCGAGGCGAAGGTTCCATTGATAAAGGAAGAGCATGAAATCTAAGGTATATAGGTACACACAGCTAATCGAATTATTGCGAAACCTATAAATAAGTGCCAATCATATAGTTGCAGCTATAGGGTTGGGCGTGGATGGCGAAGAATAAGTCTGGCAAGTATGCCAGCGAGCTCGAGAAAATAAAGATGCTGAAGTCAATAAACACTGTTCTCAAGAAGGGAGACATAGAAAACGCTCTCTTATCTAATTCTGCAAGAGACAGCGAGATAGTAAGCGATACTGTAATAGAGGGAATGCTCGACAACCTCAACAAAGGGACGAGCGCCCAGAAAGACATGGAGGTTGTAGAGAAACTGACAAGATACAGCGAGGGTGCAGAGATAAAGAGGAGCAGGAGCGTGAAGATGCAAAGAAGGGCGAACAGGATAAGAGCAAAGAGAAGCACGCACATAAGGAAAAGCAGGCAAAAAAGGAGAACAGCTGCGAAGCCAAAAAGAAGGAGAAGATAGAAAGCAATTAAAATCATAAGCACGTATTCTCTGTTATCATATGGGCTCTTGGCTCAATGGCAGAGCGTCCGCTTTGCAAGCGGAAGGTTGCGGGTTCAATTCCCGCAGAGTCCACATTTAAACTAGTTCATAGTGATACTCGTTGAAAATTAAAATGCAAAAACCATTTAAAAGTCATGATGGCTCTACATCAGTAATCATACATAAAGGTAAGATCTTGCTTTTAAAACGAAGATCTCTGCCTTTCATAGTCAATCCTGGAATCTGGTGGTTTCCTGGAGGGCATAGGGAAAGAGGAGAAACTTATGCCGATGCAGCATATAGAGAAATAGAAGAGGAGACTGGAATAAAAAAGACCAATCTGATTTTGTTGGTGAGGCCTGAAAAAATGAGAATACTTGAACTGAAGAATGGAAGGCTCTGGGAAAACATGTTCTTTATATTTTATTCAAAAACCAATCGAATTAAGCTCGATATTGAAAACAAAAAATATAGATGGGCGGCATTCAATGAATTAGTAGAAGAAAAAAATTTCACAAATGCATTTGCAGATAGAACACTTGGTTTAAAAGTCATAAAAAAGCAATTAAAAAGAAAAGAACCTCATACGTTATCAACTTAGTATTAAGTATTCAATATCATTTAATATGTTCAGAGATATTGACTTTAAGTAATAATATCGCAGAGTCCATAAAGTTTTGTGGTTGGATGTTTGAGTTTAGATACACTAAGCACTCAGAAGAGAAATTGTTAGAAAGGAAACTAAGCAAAAGCATGGTCGAGGATGCTATTAAAAATCCTCACAGAATAGATACGACAAGGTTCGGAAGGAAAATAGCAAACAAAATTATCGATGGCAAAGTTTTACGCGTTATCTACGAACAATACGGAAATCTTTATATAGTCGTTACCGTGTATTACATAATGAAAGATAGATATTAAGTGATAAAATGAAGATTACATATGATAAAGAGGCCGATGCCGCAAATATAAAGTTTCAGAAAGGTAAATATTACACAAGCGAGGAAATAGGAGATGGTGTGATAGTAGACTATACAAAATCTGGGAAGATAATAAGTATAGAAATACTCGAAGTTTCAAAGCGCATGCCCAAGACTGCGATAAAGCAGATGAGAGCATTGCAGACTGTAAGGAATCAGTAATTCAATTCCCGCAGAGTCCACTTTTATATCATATAGCACAAGTTGCACCAGGCCAGCTTAATGTTACTGACCCTCCATCTCCTCCAGATCCTCCTCCTCCAGTGCCACCCCCATTTCCTGTAGAGTCTCCAGTTCCTCCTGCTCCAGAGCCTGCCATACCATTACCTCCATTGCTTCCTCCGCTTCCAGGGTTTACTGCTCCGTATCCTGCGCCTCCCCCTCCGCTTCCATAACCACCTCCTCCACCTCCACAATATGTGGGAGATCCTCCTGCACCTCCAGTGCCCGCACTGCCTCCTATCCCTCCGGAGCATACATAGCCTCCAGATGAATAGCTTCCTCCATTTCCTCCGTTCTGGCTTGCGCCGTTTCCTCCAATACTGCAGGTTCCCGAGTAGCAGTCTGTGCTTCCATCACCTCCATTTCCTCCGGCGCTCGCAGATCCGCCGCTTCCACCGGTTGCCCCGTCAGTTC